>NZ_JBMYAU010000047.1:0-4547 GCF_053994455.1 Nautilia sp.
AAACCTGAAAATATAGAAAAAGCTGTAAAAGGATAAAAATGGCAAATAAAAGAATATTAGTTGTAGACGATGATCCGATTAACAGAAAGTTAATCGTCAGAATACTGTCTAAAAAAGGATTCGAATCTTTAGAGGCGGGGAACGGGATTGAAGCGTTCAATACGCTGACAAACAACGATGTCGACATTATTCTCCTTGACATCGTTATGCCCGTAATGGACGGTATCGAATTTTTAAAAGAAATAAAAACAAAACCGGAATATATCAACCTGCCGATTATCATACTGACAACAGACGACAGTAAAAAAACCCAGGCTCTGGCGCTTGGTGCGAATGACGTTATAATTAAACCGATTTCTCCGGTTACCTTATTGGAAACTATTGAAAAATACGCTTAATATTCGCGTATTTCATTATAAAGACTATCCCTTTCTACAGGGATAAACCCGCTGTCTTTAATCAGATGGACAAGCTCCTTTAAATTCAACCCTTTTGACGAATCCGCCCCGGCAGCGGAATTAATCGATTCTTTCTCTATGGTTCCGTCAATATCGTTCGCACCGTATTCCTGGGCAACAAGAGAAAGATTAAGGGTGGTCGTAACCCAGTATGCTTTTATATTAGGAATATTTCTTAGCAGAATTCTGCTTATTGCTATCGTTTTTAAAATTTCGTTTCCCGTTAAAAACCTGTTTACATTTAGGTAATTGTTTTTTCTTTGATAAACAAGCGGTATAAAAGCGTTGAAACCGCCCGTTTTATCCTGAAGTTTTTTGACTCTCAACATATGGTCTATACGCTGAGCCCTGTTTTCTATATGCCCGAAAAGCATTGTGACGTTTGATTTTTTACCCATTCCGTGCCAGATTTCGTGAATTTTCAGCCAGTTTTCACTGCTTACTTTGCCTTTGCATATTTTATCCCTTACAGTTTCGTCAAAAATTTCAGCCCCTCCCCCGGGCATTGAATCAACTCCGTTTTTCGCCATATCATCCAAAACACGCTCATAAGTTTTGCCACTTAATTCACTGAAAAAATTAACTTCGGCGGCGGTGAAAGCTTTGATGTGGATATTCGGAATTTCTTTTTTTATCTCTTTTACTATATTCATATAATATTCATACCCTACTTCCGGATTGTGTGCAGAGACCACATGCACCTCTTTAGCCCCTTTTTCATAAGCCTGCTTGGCGGCAAAAACACATTCGTCAATACTCATCGTATACGGATTGGGGTTTTTTCTGTGTGCAGAAAAAGCACAGAATTTACAGACGTCTTTACACACATTGCTGGGATTAATGTGTCTGTTAATATTAAAATAGGTTTTTTTGCCGAATTTCTCAATTCTTATTTTCTGCGCCGCTTTTCCTACTAAAAAAAGTTCCGAATCGTAAAGTTTAAGAGCCTCATCGAAAGTAATTTCGTCATTATCTTCTATTTTTTTAAATAAATTTTCCATTCAATTCTCCCCATATTCATTTTATTTGTTAAAATATCATAAAAGGAGAGAAAATGCAACTTCAGCAAATAATTTATACCTCCGAAAACGATTTAGAAATTGCTAAAGCGATAAAAAGAGAAATAAAAGAATATTTAAACAGCATCAAAATAGAAGGCGGAAAGGACTTTTTTGTAAAACATACGAAAAAAATTGACGAATTCGTCACACTCATATACAAATATATCTTAAAAAAAAGTTTTCAGGAATTTCAGCCCCCTTTTAACAACATACCCGTTTCGATAATAGCCCTCGGTTCATACGGAAGGGAGCAGCTCCCCATATATTCGGACATAGACATAATGATAGTTTATAAAGAAACACCGGGTTATAACCTGAGAAACATAATAGAAAACTACATTACGATGCTGTGGGATTTGGGATTGAAAATAGGCCACAGGGTTCATGAATTAAAAGATCTTTTTCCGGCAAGCAATGAAGATATTACCATAAAAACCGCAATGCTTGAGAGCAGATTTATTTTCGGAAGCAAATTTTTATGGTACGAAATACAAAACGAACTTAATAAGATGAGAAACTACAATAAAAAAGAGTACATACTCGCTAAATACGACGAAATGCTTAAAAGACATAAAAAACACCCCATTTCAATGGAGCCGGATATTAAAGACGGTTTCGGGGGCATAAGGGATTCGAACACACTGCTGTGGATCAACAAAGTGATATTCAACTATCCGAACAACTCTTATTTAATACCGGAATACGCAACCGAGGAAGATTTCAGGGAATACAGAAGTTCTCTTGAATTTTTATTTAAAGTAAGGGTGTATCTCCATCTTGCGGCTAAGAAAAAAATCGACAAGGTTTTACTTACATATCAAAGGGAGATTGCCCTTAATATGGGATATACCGATTCTCTTAGGATAAGTGCGGAAAGAAAGTTTATAAAAGATCTGCTGAAATCATTATGGAACGTAAACATTTTCACATCTATAGTGATAAAAAAAATAATAAAACCTTATTTATATTCTCACGGTTTTAAGGAAATGAAAAACAAAAGAGTAAAAAAAGACTACTATCTTTGTGAAAATATACTTTATACGAGATTTTGCAACAAAGAAACATATAAGGAGGCTATAAACTCCCTTATTGAAATAAATTATAAAAAATGTGACATATCGGTGGTCTCACTCCTTAAAGAAAAAGACTTCGGCATAATAAAAAAACAGAAAAAAGCGCTTTTTTACAAAGATTTTCTTTATCCTCTGCTTTTTGCCCTTTATAAATCCAAAACACTGGAAAAAATAATACCCGCCTTTGAAAAAATAAAATACCTCGCACAGTTTGACGGATATCACCAGTATCCGGTCGACATACATTCGTTATATACCGTCAAAGAAATAGAAAACCTCACTGAATTTCAAAAACTTAACGAAACCGACAAAGCGGTTTTAAGATTCGCCGCTCTTTTTCATGATTTAGGCAAAGGAAGAATAGAGGACCATTCCGTAATAGGAGCGAAAATAGCAAAAGAATATGCCCAGAAATTCTCAATGCCGGATACCGAAATAATTGCAAAGCTTGTAAAACATCACACTCTAATGTCCAATACCGCCCAAAGAGAAGATATACACAACGATAAAATCATACTCTCTTTTGCGGAAATCATACAAAACGAAAGATTTTTAAAACTGCTGTATCTTTTAACCATAGCGGATATGAAAGCCGTGGGGGAAGGAATTTTCACCCCTTTTAAAGAATCTCTGCTGCAAACGCTTTATTACAACACCCTAAACGCATTGGAAAACAAAACGCTTATAAACGAAATAGCCCAAAGAAAAAGAAAAGAAAAACTTCTCTCTTCAAAAGAAAAATTCATACAGTTTCCTAAACTTTTCAGAAAAAAAGTGCTCTCCTCACCTTCAAACCAGCTGTTTTTGCAAAATTCCGTCAATGAAATTTTAAAACTCTTGGAATGGATAAAAGATACAAAAGAATACAAATACAAATTCGAAAACGAAAAACACCTCATCATCCATATAGCAAAAAACGACAGGCTTAATTTTTCGTTAGGCTGGTTTATAGACAAACTTTCCAAACTTGAACTGAACCATCTCTCCATTTATAAAATAGGAGAATTAAAATATTTTAAAATAGAATTCGACAAAAAAGTAGACGAGTATGACCTGCCCGTAATTTCGGAATATATAAAAAAAGCCTTTGAGCAAAACCTGACGACTAAACACACCGTACAATTCAAAAAAGAGGAATTCGAAATAGACTGCAACCATTCTCAAAACTATGCCTCCTTAAAATTAAAAACAAAAGACAAAAAAGGGATAGTGTCCACGATAATGCAGGTGCTTGATGATTTCAACATAAGAGTCGAAGACGTAAAAATATCCACCCAAAAAAACATAGCAAGAGACCTTTTCATAATATCCAAAGAAAACGGTTTTTGCGGTAAAATAGACGAAATCCTTAAAAGGCTTTGCAAATGAAAAAAAAGATACTTTTCATTATTGCGGTAATAATGATTATATCAACAGTAATACGTACGCTGATTGTCACTTACACGTTTTTAAACTTTTCGAACACCACAATAATAAACGAAGCGGTTTTAATAAAAGACATACTTACCGAAACACTGGAAAAACAAAGGTTCATAGAAATAATTAAAAACTCCAAACACATACTGGACATAAGACTCCTTAACAAAAAAACCGACACGGAAACTCTTTTTTTCGACAAAGACAAAAAAGTGTTTACGATAATTTTACCTTTTGACGCAAACAAAAGCCTCAAAATAACGTTCAGCGCACAGGATTATTATAAAAAACTTATAAACGCTATGATACAGCTCATTGCAATAGCCATTATATCATTAATAATAATCATATTAATAGTGAACTACTTTTTAACGCCCTACCTCGAAATTCTCGAAAACGTAAGACAGTCGACAAAAAAAATACTTAAAGGAGACTTCGAGCATAAAATAGACACGAAATTAAAAGGAGAGGCAAAGGATTTCGTAGACTCTTACAATATATTTTTAAACAAACTTAAAGACAGTTTCGGAGTAATCGAA
>NZ_JBMYAU010000048.1:0-40083 GCF_053994455.1 Nautilia sp.
AAAAACGGCGGAAGAAACCAGGTAAAAGGAATAAAATGAAAATAGCTCCGAGTATTTTAAGTGCCGATTTCGGCAGTTTGGCCGAGGATGTAAAAAAAGTGTGCGATGCGGGTGCGGATCTTATACATGTGGATGTGATGGACGGGCATTTTGTACCTAATATGACGATGGGACCTATGATTGTAAAAGCGGTTGCCGAGGCGTCGGACAAACCGCTTGATATTCATTTTATGGTTGAAAACATACCGTTTTTTATAGATCTTTATAAAGATTTGAAACCAGAATTTATCTCTTTTCATATAGAAGAGGAAAAGCATATAAACAGGGTGATTCAGAAAATAAGAAACGAAGGCATAAGACCTGCTGTGGTACTCAATCCCGCGACTTCCGTTAGCCTGCTTGAATATATCGTCGCAGATGTGGATATGGTGCTTTTAATGAGTGTAAACCCGGGATTCGGCGGGCAGAAGTTTATTGAAAGCGTGCTTGATAAAATAAAAGAACTCAGGGAACTTGCCGAGAGGAAAAACCCTTCTTTATTAATAGAAATCGACGGCGGGGTGAATGATAAAAACGCCCCTCTTTTAAAAGAAGCGGGAGCCGATATCTTAGTTGCCGGAAGTTATGTGTTCGGAAGCGGGGATTACAAAAAAGCCATAGAAAGTCTGAGGGTATGAAGGTAAAAATCTGCGGGATTACGAACTACGAAGACGCCAAAACGGCGTGCGATGCGGGTGCCGACGCCCTCGGGTTTGTAACGTATCCGAAATCCCCCCGTTTTATTAAGCCGGAGGAGATAAAAACACTAATAGAAAAACTCCCGCCTTTTGTAACCAAAACGGTGCTTTTTGTAAATGTCGACGCCGGGTATGTAAACGAGGTGATGGCTTATACGAAAGCCGACCTTGCCCAGATACATTTCGAAACGGATGAAGGGTTTTATAAAGAGCTTGCCTGTAAACACATAAAAGTGATACGGGCAAAAGAAAGAAACGATATCGAAAGGTTTGCGGGAGAATATAAAATAGTGGACGCTTACGTGCCCGAATACGGGGGAAGCGGTAAACGAGTGGCGCTTGAATGGTTTGAGGGAAGGGATAATTCGGATATTATCCTTGCAGGCGGACTTTCACCCGAAAACGTTTTTGAAGTCGGAAGATTCGGGTTTTACGGGGTGGATGTGAGCAGCGGGGTTGAGAGTGCGCCCGGGAAAAAAGACAAAAGAAAAGTAAGAAAGTTCATAGAACTTGCCAAATACGGATTCAGGTGCGGATGATTAAAAATGGAAAATGTTTTAATGAAAAATGTAAAGTGAAAAGAGGGATATGAAAGCGTTTGTTTTAAAAAAGATTGCCGAAAAATTAAAAAAACACAAATATGTCAAGAGGGCTTTAAGGGTTGATGAAAACCTGATATTAATGCAGTTTGACAAAGATAAGTACTATTTCGACCTGACAAAAGGCAGCGGTGATATATACATAAACATCGACTATCCGCTTTCACGCAAGTTTCAGGCGCCTTTTGACATTGTACTTGAAAAAAAGTTTACAAAAGCCGAAATTGTAAACGCTGAGGCAAAAGAGAGAATTCTCACGATAACCGTAAAAAACCAAAACCGTTTTAAAGAAGAGAGGGTAAAGATAAGGTTTGAATTTACGGGGAGGTATACAAACGCCGTTATACTTGATGAAAACGACACTGTTATAGAGTCTTTGCGGCATATAAGCGAAAGCCAGTCTTCAAGGGTTGTAAAGCCGGGAATGAAACTTGAGGAGCTTCCACCTTTTGAGATAAAGGAAAAAGAGTTCGAAATCGAAAACCTTGAAGAATATACCAAAGATCTGTTTAAAAAGAAATACCAAAACCGTCTCAGACAGAAAAAAGAAGCGATAATAAACAGAATAAGCAAAAAAATAAAAGAGATTCGAAAAAAACTCTCAAAACTCGACGATGAAGAAAAACTTATAAAAAAAGCCGAACTTTATAAAAAATACGCCGATATCGCAATGGCAAACCTGTATCAGATAAAACCGTACAGCAAAGAGCTTAAAACGTATGATTTCGAAGGAAACGAAATCACAATTCCCCTGCCGGAACTTAAAAACGTAAACGAAGTGGGCAATTACTTTTACAATCTTGCCAAAAAATACAGAAGAAAAGCTGAAAACTTGCATATTGAAAAGGGGCATCTGAATTCACAGCTCGAGTTTTTGGAAAATTATAAAAGACTTATCGAAAAAACGGAGGATTTGGGAAGCCTTAATTATTACAAACCCCCTAAAAAAGAAAAAAGCGTTGATGAAAATGTGGCCGAGTTTTTTATAGACGATTATAAAATCCTTGTGGGTAAAAACGAAAAAGGAAATATTAAACTTTTAAAAAGCGCAAACGCGAACGATATGTGGCTGCATATTAAACATTATCCCGGCTCTCACGTCATAATAAAAAACAACAGGCTTTCAATTCCTCAAAACGTAATAGAAGAGGCTGCCAAACTCGCCGTGGCTTTTTCTAAAAAAAACGAAGGAGAAGTCGATTATACTAAAAGAAAGTTTGTAAAGGTAAAAGACGGGGCGAATGTGGAGTATGGGAAATACAGCACGATAAAGGTAAAATTATGAGCTTAATAGGGCAGGTAACGCTAATAAATCAGAATATGCATGTGGCTTCGGCAATGGCGGCGGATAATGTTGCGAGGGAGCAGATAAGCAAAGAAACGCAAAAAATAATAAACGAAGAAAAAGAGCTGAAAGTAAAAGAAGTCCGTCCCGTTGAGGAGAGTGAAAAAATTCTTGCCGAGGACGATTCTAAAGAAGAAATTGAAAGGGAAAGCAGACATATCGATTTAAGGGCGTGAATAAGTAAATAAGTCGTGAGGTTGTGACTTTACCTCACGGTTTAACCGTTTTATATATTATAATTAGAAAAAAGGAATATAATGAAAGAGCGTATTATAACTTCGGTTGTGTTAATAGCCGTATTATTGCTTGTTGGTGTAATTGACAACAGATTTTTAACGGGGGTTTTGACAGGCGCTGTTGCGATTGCGGGATATACGGAAGCCGAAAAACTTTTTAATACAAAAGACAAAGAGATATTTTATATCGCTATTGCGAGTGTCGTGCTTTCATTGATTGTAAATCCTTTTACCGCTTTGGTTTTCGGTGTTATTGTAAGCGCCTCTTATATCGCTTATTATCAAAAGGATCTAAACGTAATATCACCGGTTGTTTATCCTTTGGTTCCCGTAATGGTTTTATATGCGTTATATGTTAAACAGGGTATGGGTATTATCGGATGGCTTATCGTAATAGTGGCTCTTACCGACTCACTGGCCTATTTTACGGGCAAAAATTTCGCAAGAAAATTTATTCCGACCGGTTTTTGCAAAACATCCCCGAACAAATCGTGGGAAGGGGTTATAGGGGGAGTTGCGGGTGCGACGGTTATAGGGGCGTTTGTCGGGCTTTATTTTATGCATTTCTGGAGCGCTTTTTTCATTTCTTTAACGGTAAGCGTTTCAAGCGTGTTCGGCGATCTGTTCGAGAGTTATTTAAAAAGAAGAGCGGGGGTTAAAGACAGCGGAAATATTTTACCGGGACACGGCGGAGTGCTTGACAGAATAGACGGATATCTGTTTGCCGCCCCCGTAATGTTCGCACTGACGGGGATATAATTGGTTGTTTTAGGTTCAACCGGAAGCATAGGGGTCAACACCCTTGAAATAGCGAAAAAATATAATATTAAAATAGAAGCCTTGGTGGCAGGCAACAATTATAAACTCTTAAATGAGCAGATTAAAAAATTTAATCCCGAATTTGTGGCGGTAAAAGACAAAAAAACCGCTTTAAAAATCGATTTTGAAAATGTAAAATACGGCGAAGAGGCAATACTTGAAATTATAGAAAAATCAAAAAGCTCCCTTGTTGTAAACGCCCTTGTAGGCGATGCGGGGCTTAAACCTACATTGAAAGCGCAGGAGTGCGGTAAAAAAATAGCTCTTGCGAACAAAGAATCTCTCGTCAATGCCGGTAAATTTATAGATACGAGCAAAATTACGCCGATTGACAGCGAACATTTCGGGCTTTGGTATCTGTTAAATGGAAAATGGAAAATGGAAAATGGAAAATGTGGGTTTAATAAATTATATATAACGGCAAGTGGGGGAGCGTTAAGGGATTGGGATGTTAAAAATATACAAAACGCCGGGCTTAAAGATGTGTTAAACCACCCAAACTGGTCTATGGGGGTTAAAATAACAATCGATTCGGCCACGATGGTAAATAAGCTTTTTGAGCTTCTTGAAGCGAAATGGCTTTTTAACACTTCGGATATCGACGCTTTTATAGAAACGAAATCGATTATTCACGCTCTTGTGGAATGGGTTGACGGAAGTACGACGGCCCATATTTCCAAAACCGATATGAAACTTCCCATTGCCTTTGCCGTATCGGGAAAAGTAAACGATAGGATATTGGAACCTGTAAATCTTTTGGAAGTCGGTAAACTTGAGTTCAGGAAAATAGACTGCCGGAAATATCCGGTGTGGGAGATAAAAGATCCGCTTCTTGAAAACCCGGATTTGGGTGTTGTGGTGAATACGGCGAACGAGTATGTTACCAAGAGGTTTATAAAAGATGAAATAGGTTTTACCGATATAAGCGGAATTATTTTAAAAAGCGTTAAAAAATTCGGTGATATACAAATGGGGAGTGTGGATGATGTGTTTTTGATTAAAAGGGAGGTTGCAGAATTTTTAAGGAGAAATTATGGATAAGTTTCAGCTTCATAAGTTAGAGGAGCTTTTCGAGCTTGTGCTTAACGCAAAGGATATTTACGAAGCCATTCACAAAAGTGCCGATTTGGTAAAAGAGCTTATCGACGTTGACAGGGTTTCCATATTTATAAAGGAAAACGACAGGCTCTGGACGTTAAGGGCCGATTATACGGAAAAATTCGAAATGCCTTTAAAAAAAGGGATTGTGGGGTTTGTTGCGGCGGAGAAAAAAGCGTATATGACAAACGACGCTTATAAGGATGTCCATTTTGCCAGGGAAATAGATTTAAAAACCGCATACAATACCAAAAACATACTGGCGGCTCCGATTATAGACACTGCCGGAAAACTTATAGGAGTGGTGGAGTTTATTAATAAAAACGGCGATTTTAACGATAAAGATTTGGTATTCGCGGAAATGTATGCCAAATATATTTCCGAACCTTTAAAATTTCATCTCGGAATTGTCTGATGAAAACGATACTTTTTGATTTAGACGGTACTCTTATAGATTCCACCGAGGCTATTTTGGAGGGGTTTAGTGTTTCTTTTAAACATTTCGGCAGGATTCCTCCAGAAAACGGAAAAATAAAAAAACTGATAGGGCTTCCGCTGGATGTTATGTTTGCAAAACTCGGAGTTGATGAAACCGAGGTGTGGGGTTATGTTAAGGTTTATAAAAACCATTACAGAAAAATTTCAAAAGAAAAGACGGTTTTGCTTCCTTTTGCAAAAGAGGCGGTGCTTGAGGCGGCGAAATATGCGAAACTCGGAATTGTTACGACAAAAACCGGAGAGTATTCAAAAGAACTTCTCGAACATTTCGGAATAATGAAATATTTCGAAGTGTTAATCGGAAGAGAACACGTTCAAAACCCTAAACCTCACCCGGAGCCTGTGTTAAAAGCCGTTCATCTGATGGATGCCGTTAAAGACGCCGTATGGATGATAGGCGATACGTGTCTTGATATGGTAAGCGCAAAAGAGGCCGGTGTTAATTATATAGGGGTGAAATGGGAGTATGAGGATTTGCATTCGATGAGAAAATGTGCCGAAATAATAAAAGAAAACGCATACGAAGCGGTGGCGTACATAATAAAAAGCGGAGAAAAACGTAGAGTTTAAAATTTTTTCCAAAAATCCTTACTGAGAAGTATCAAAACCGTAAAAAACTCGAGTCTTCCTATAATCATTCCTATTGCAAGAATGAGTTTCTGGGTCTGCGTAAAAAATGCGAAATTATCCACAGGCCCCACATGTCCGAATCCCGGACCTATGTTGCCTACACAGGCTATCGATGCGCTAAGAGATGTCAGTGTGTCGTATCCGTTTGCAAAGAGATAAAGTGCGATTGATGTGACCGTTAAAATATATAGAAATATAAAAGCGCTTACATTATTTATTATTTGTTGCGGAATTGTTTTTCTATCTACTTTAACAGAAATTATGGCGTTTGGAAAAAGTATTTTTTTTATCTGGTACTTCAGGTTTTTAAACATCACCACAAACCTTATAACCTTAATCCCCCCGGCCGTGCTTCCCGCGTTTCCTCCTATTAACATAGCTATAAAGATTAATGCGATAGCGGCCTGTCCCCACCCGGAGTAGTCAACGGTTGCAAATCCTGTGGTTGTCAGAATCGAACTAATTGTAAAAAATCCGTGAGTGAGGGTGTAAAACAGTGAATCTTCGGAATTGAAATAATGTATCAGGCTTACGCCTACGGACAATACGAAGAATATAACTGAAAACCATACCACCTCTTCGCTTTTGTATCCGCTGTAGTCTTTTTTTAAAAATTTAATATGCGCTATAAAGTTTATACCGGAAATAAACATAAAAAAGGTTGTGGTCCACAAAATCCACGGGTTGTTCGACCAGTATCCCAAAGACTCGCTTCTTGTGGAGAATCCGCCGGTGGATATGGTTGCAAAGGCGTGATTTATCGCATCAAAAAACCCCATGCCCTCTATTTTTAACAAAAAAGCGTCAATAAAGGTGATTGTAAAGTAAATTCCCCACAGTTTAAGGGCGGTGTGTTTTATTTTAGGAGTGATTTTATCAGGGGTTATTCCGGTTGATTCCCCTTTAAAAAGCGCCAGCGAGCCCGTCGGGTTTATTAACGAAAGTAAACCGACACCCAAAACGATAATTCCCATACCCCCGATCCAGTGCATGGTGCTTCTTAACATCAGTATGTTTTTTGAAAGGTCCGTAATATCCGAATAAATGGTTGCCCCGGTTGTAGTAAAACCGCTTGCGGCTTCAAAAAAACCGTCTATAAACGTAATGTTTGTTTCGAGCATCAGGGGAATGGCTCCGAGAACACCCAGCATAACCCATACAAGGTTTACGCTTAATATGGCGTCTTTTATTTTCATTTTCATACGGTGGTTTTTGAGCCATAGAAGTATTAAAAAAAACACTGTTGTCGCAGCCGCGGAATAAATGATGAAAGAAGTTACGTCTTCATCGTAAATCACGCCTGTAACAATGGGTATTAAGAAAAAAAATTCCGTCATCAAACCTACGATTGATAGGAATTTAAGTATGTTTTTTACAGTGACTCTATCCATTTTCTGTTTCCTGAAAAGTTGAATTCCAAAACAATGTCGTTTGGCAAAAGCTCCGTTTTGTTTTTAATTTTTATAATTCTGTCGTTTCTGAGTATAATCGTTTTTGAGTTTTCTTTGGGCGGATTGACTTTTTTGGGCTGAAAAACCTGTTTTATGAAAATTTTGCCTTTCGCCCCCAAAAAAAACCTTTCGTATATCAGAAGCCTCGAATCTATTTCTTCTAAAATTTCATAATAAGCGGCGATTTTAGGTCCTCTTATAGTTGAAAGTTTCAGCGAATGCATAAGGGAATAGTAGTTCAGGTTGTTGTTTATCGTAATTATTTTTTTTATTCCGAGTTTTTTCGCCTGGAGGGATTTTATAATGTTGCTTTCGTCTTTAAGTGAAGCCGCAATCGCGATATCGGAATAGTGCAGTCCCTCGTTTATTATCATCTCTTCGTCTTCATAGGAGGAATTTATAACCATGGCGTCTTCTCCGAGAAGCTCGGCCGCTCTGGTGGCGAGCTCTTCGTCTTTTTCGAGGAGTTTTACGTTTAAGCTGAAAGCCGTTAGGATTTTTGCTATTTCTATGCCCAGCGGGTTTGCCCCGTAGATTAAAACGTTTTGGATGTGTTCGGGCGAAACGGTGTCGAGTTTGTTTATTATTTCTTTTAATTTTTCTTTTTCCCCGAAAATATACAGCAAATCCTCTTCTTCAATAAAATCGTCTTCGTCCAAAAATATGAATTCTTCCCCCCTTTGGGCGCCGATTACGATAATATCGTCCGAGTTTATTGCCGATACCTTGTCTATTTCCGGATTTTTGACATTTAACGACGCCAGAATAAAATCGTTAAATGGAAATTCTTTTATATTGTTGGCTTTGGGAAATTCTATAAGTTTGGCGACGGCCGTGGCGGATAATTTATAAGGAAAAATCAGTCTGTTTATATTGAGTTTCTGAAAATTGGTCGAGATATAAGAGGTGTTTGTAAGTCTGACTATCGTATTTTCGATATCGAGTATGTTTTCCGTAACTATTGTGGAAATAAGGTTTATTTCGTCGTTGTTCGTAACGGCTATGAAAAAGTCGAACTTTTTCTCCAATCCCATATATGCCCTCGAATCTCTCAAATCCGCACATATCGTCAGCACGTCGAGGGTTTCTTTTAACATTTCAAGAGCTTTTTCGTTTTTGTCTATTATTACGACGTTGTGTTTGTGTGAAAGCGCCTTTGCTATATTGTAGCCCACTTTTCCGGCGCCCGCAATTAATATGTTCATCTACGGCCTTTGACGTTTTGGTTGTTAACTGAAACAATATTATACATCTTTTTTTGAAAATAGCGCTATTTTTTCATATTTTTTACTTAGGAGGTGGAAAAATTTTTTATTACTAAAAGTAACATTTTCCGTAAAAAGAGAAAAATAGGCCGATTCGGATTAATTTAGGACGAAATTTATGCTATATTAATACTACTTTAAGTAAAATTTCGATAAAATATGACAAAAAAAGGATAAATATGTTACAAATCAGATGGCACTCTCGCGCAGGACAAGGGGCAGTAACAGGTGCTAAAGCACTTGCGGATGTAATGGCAAGGACTGGAAAATTCGTACAGGCTTATTCGGTTTACGGTGCCGAAAAAAGAGGTGCGCCAATGACGGCGTATGATAAAATAGACGACAAACCCATACTTGATCATTCCAAATGGATGGCGCCCGATTATGTATTGGTAATAGACCCTTCGCTTGTTTATCAGGAGGAAATAGTAGATAACACCACCGATGACACTATATTTATAGTTACATCTCACTTGCCTAAAGATGAACTTGTAAAAATCGCAAAACATCTTGACGGAAAAAAGCTATATGTTATCGACGCAATTAAAATCTCTCAGGAAGAAATAGGAAGAGCGATTCCAAACACTCCGATGCTCGGTGCTTTTATTAAAATTTCGCAAATATTACCTTTTGAGGATTTCCTGGTTTCCATCGAAGATATTCTTTCAAAATTCCCGCAAAAGATTATTGACGGAAACCTAAGAGCTATCAGAAGAGCTTATGAAGAAGTAAATTAAGGAGAAATTATGGCAACACCTAAAGAAATGTTAACGACTTGGGATAAAATTCAGTTCGGTGCGGTTCTTCCGTCGTTTGAAGATCCAGAAAAAAAAATAAGAAGCAGATTTCATTCATATAATTATAAAGTGGCTGACTGGAGGGTTGAAAAACCGGTATATAACAGAGAACTCTGCATTGACTGTGATTTTTGCTGGGTGGCGTGTCCGGACAGCTGTTTTGAAGTGGAGGAAGTTGTAAACAAAAGAGGAAAAAAACAGGCGAAAATCGTGGGAATAAACTATAATTTATGTAAAGGCTGCGGTGTATGTGTTGACGTGTGTCCTACACCCATCAAATCGCTTTTAATGTTCCCTGAACAGATTGACAACGAAGAGGCTTTAAATCAGTGGCCTAAAAAAGAAGACAAATAAAAGGATTAATAATGGCACAAAAATATGAATTAAAATCAAAGGAAGTTTGGGACGGAAATATGGCGGCGGCTCACGCCTTAAGACAAGCGCAGGTGGATGTTGTTGCCGCATATCCTATTACGCCCTCAACCCCTATCGTTCAAAATTACGCCCAGTTTTTGGCTGACGGATACGTAGACGGTGAATTTGTAATGGTTGAATCCGAACATTCGGCAATGAGCGCGTGTGTTGGTGCGGCTGCTGCCGGAGGTAGAGTTGCTACCGCGACTTCTTCTCAGGGTTACGCTTTAATGGTGGAGGTTTTATATCAGGCAAGCGGTATGAGACTTCCTATCGTTATGACGGTGGTAAACAGAGCATTAGCATCTCCTCTTAACATTCACGGCGATCACAGTGACTTATACCTTGGAAGGGATGCGGGATGGATTCATCTGATTGCAAATAACCCTCAAGAAGCGTACGATTTGACATTATGCGCATTTAAAATCGCCGAAGATGAAAGAGTCAGACTACCGGTAACTACCAACCAGGACGGATTTTTGGTATCGCATACCGCTCAGGTTGTCGAGCCGCTTCAGGATGAAGACGCCGAGAAATTCATAGGCGCATATAAAGCGTTAAATCCAATGCTTGATACGAAAAACCCCGTAACGTACGGTGCACAGACGGAAGAAGAGTGGCATTTCGAACATAAAGCCAACCAGCATAAAGCGTTAATGGATTCGTTCCCTGTGATAGAAGAGGTTTTTGCTGAATTTGAAAAATTAAGCGGCAGAAAATATAATTTGGTTGAAGATTACAGACTTGAAGATGCCGATATTGCGTTGGTTCTTATGGGAAGCGGATATGAAACGGCCATGCTTGCGGTTGACGAGGCAAGAAAAGAAGGTATTAAGGTCGGTTTACTTATGCCAAGAGTATTCAGACCGTTTCCATATAACGAAATAGCTAAAAAACTTGCAAACGTTAAAGCTGTTGCAGCACTTGACAGAAGTGCCCCTATGGGAACGACCGGCGCTCTTTACAATGAAGTTGCGGGAGCGCTTGCGGCTAACGGACAGAGTGCGATTATGACAAACTATATTTACGGTTTAGGTGGAAGAGACACAACTGTCGAGCATTTCTTAGAAGTTATTAAAGATACGAACAAAAACGCAGAAGCTGGAAAAAGAGTAACCGACTTACAAGGTTTTGTAAACCTTAGAGGTCCGAAGTTATCATTTAATTAAGGAGTTTTTTATGAAAAATATAGGTAATTTAAAAGAATTCGCATGTACTCCTGACAGGTTTCAAGGTGGTCACAGATTATGTCCGGGATGCGCCCATTCTATGATAGTTAGGGAAGTGGTAAACGCCACCGACGATGATTTGGCGATATCGACAGCAACCGGATGTCTTGAGGTTTGTACTTCGATTTACCCTTATACGTCATGGGACGTTTCCTGGATTCATATAGGATTTGAAAACGCGGCTGCCGCTATTGCCGGTGCGGAAGCTATGTACAGTGCGCTCAGCAGGAAAAACAGACTTTACAATGAAGACAGAAAAGTTAAATTCGTAGCCTTCGGAGGTGACGGAGGTACTTACGACATCGGGTTCCAGTCTCTTTCAGGTGCCGTCGAAAGAGGTCATGATTTTCTGTATGTGTGCCTTGATAACGAAAACTATGCAAACACGGGCGGACAGAGAAGTAGTGCGACCCCGATAGGTGCGCATACGTCTACAACCCCGAGAGGTAGGGTGAGTTACGGTGAAAAACAGAGAAAAAAAGATTTGACGATGATTATGGCGGCACACGGGTGTCCTTACGTGGCTACTGCAATTCCGGGAACCAAGCATTGGAAAGATTTGGCTCAAAAAGCGGCAAAAGCCCTTTCAACCGTAGGACCTACATTTATTAATGCCCTGAGCCCTTGTACGACCGAGTGGAAATTTAAACCGGAAGAAACGGTTGAAATTGCCGATTTGGCGGTTGAAACTTGTGCATTTCCATTGTATGAAATTGAAGACGGACATAAGCTTACAATTACATACAGACCTAAAAACAAAATTCCTATTGAGGAATATCTCGGAAGACAGGGAAGATTCAGCCATCTATTCAAACCCGAAAACAAATGGATTATTGAAGAGTGGCAGAAAAACGTGGATGCTTACTGGGAATATCTGCAAAGAAGGGAAGAAGCGGGAGTTTAATCCCCCTTTGTTTTTTTTATTGAATTTGCAGGTGTCTGTCACCGTTAATATTATAAGTAAAATAATTTTTTTTAATTTTAAATTATACTTTTTATACTTTAAAATATAGTACTGACTAAATAAAGTGAAACAATTGCAAATTTTAACGGAGAAAAAGCGTTAAAAAAAGTGCACTTAACCCGAAGGGCGCTTGCGTTTGCACTTTTTAGCTTTTTCGAAGTGTTAAAAAATTTGCACGCTTGTTGAGTGTATTTAGTCAGTACCTAAAAACGGAAAGATTTAAAAATGGAAGTTACCGGATCGGCCGGGTTTGCAATTTTGCTGTTTTAGGTAAAGTTTTAAGCTGATTTTAAGGTTTTTTGGGTAAATTCCGAGCAAATATATCTTAAAGGACATAAATGAGGAGTGAGTGGATTGAAAAAAGAATAAAAGACAAAACAAGAACCCAGATGTATTATGCCAAAAAGGGTGTAATCACCGAGGAGATGGAGTATGTGGCAAAGGCAGAAAACCTCGATGCCGAACTTGTAAGAAGCGAAGTGGCTAGGGGCAGGCTCATAATACCCGCAAATATCAACCATAAACATTTAAAGCCTATGGCGATAGGAAGGATGAGCAGAACAAAAGTAAATTCGAACATAGGGGCGAGCGCACTTGCGAGCGATATCGAAGAGGAGGTTAGAAAACTTCAGACTTCCGTAAAATACGGCGCCGATACGGTGATGGACTTAAGTGCCGGGGCAAAAAACATGGATGAAATCCGCGAGGCTATCATTGCGGCAAGCCCCGTGCCTATCGGAACGGTTCCTATGTATCAGATAATAGATGAAATAGGCGATGTGCTTGAACTTACATACGACGATATTTTAAGAGTTCTTGAAAAACAGGCTAAGCAGGGGGTCAGTTATTTTACGATTCATGCGGGTCTTTTGTTAAGACACATGCCTCTTATTGCAAAAAGGAAAATGGGAATAGTAAGCCGCGGAGGGAGTCTTACGGCAAGCTGGATGCTAAAACACCACAAGGAAAACCCTTTTTATACGATTTTTGACGATATTTTGGATATTTGTAAAGAATACGACGTATCGCTTTCACTCGGGGACAGCCTCAGACCCGGGTGTCTGTATGACGCAAGCGACAAAGCACAGCTTGAAGAGCTGAAAATTTTAGGAGAACTTACCCTCAGGGCATGGGATAAAGACGTTCAGGTAATGATAGAAGGTCCTGGGCATATTCCCATTAATGAAATAGAAAGAAACGTAAGACTCGAACAGATTTACTGTCATGAAGCGCCGTTTTACGTACTTGGTCCTCTCGTGCTTGATATCGGTGCCGGATACGACCATATAGGAAGCGCTATAGGCGCCGCAATGGCCGCATGGTACGGAGTTAGTATGCTCTGTTACGTAACACCGAAAGAACATCTCGGTCTTCCGAACGAAGAGGATGTGCGAGAAGGTATGCTTGCATACAAAATTGCGGCGCATTCCGCCGATATTGCCAGAAAAATTCCGGGTGCAAGGGATAAAGACGACGAAATGAGTGACGCAAGATACAGATTCGACTGGAAAAGACAGTTCGAACTCGCACTTGATCCTGAAAAGGCGAAAGAATACCACGACGAAACGCTTCCTCAGGAGGTGTTTAAAGAAGCGGAATTCTGCTCTATGTGCGGACCTAAATTCTGCTCATATAAAGTAACCCAGGACGCCATGGAAAATTTCGACTGGGACGAGTTTAAAAAAGAAGCCGAAAAAAAGATGAAAGCCGAGGCCGGTAATTGATATAGGTTATTGACAAAAACGGAAAAAAGTAATATAAAGTAAAAAAATTTAACTTAAGGAGTCAGAGTGAAAGACAAAATTAAAGAGATGCTCAAAAAGGTAATTTACCCCGGATTTAAAAAATCCGTGGCGGATTTCGGATTTGTAAAAGAGATTGAAGTAAGCGAAGACGGAAAACAGGCGATTATTACATACCAGATCCCTTCAACGGACGACGAGGTGGCACAAAAACTCAACGACGCCACAATCGATACCTTAAGAGCCGAAGGGATTGAAGCAAGCGTAAACATAATAAGACCAAAAAAACCGAGAGAGACATCAAGCAGAGGCGTTAATAAAATGCCGGGCGTAAAAAGTTTCGTAATGGTTTCTTCCGGTAAAGGGGGAGTGGGTAAAACCACAACCGCTGTCAACCTCGCTCTTGCACTGAGTAAAGAGGGCAAAAAAGTGGGTATTCTTGACGGTGACATTTACGGTCCGAATGTTGCGCGAATGCTCGGAATGCAGGACAGAAAACCTGAAGTGGTGGGCAATAAGGTAAAACCTTTTGAAAATTACGGTGTGAAGTTCATTTCAATGGCAAACCTGCTTCCCGAAGGTAAGGCGCTTATGTGGAGGGGCGCTATGCTTGTAAAAGCGCTTCAGCAGTTTATGGAAGACGTGGAATGGGGAGAACTTGACATTCTTGTTATCGATATGCCTCCGGGAACGGGTGATGCGCAGATGACTATGGCACAGCAGGTTCCCGTAACCGCAGGTGTTGCCGTAACCACTCCCCAGACTGTTGCGGTGGATGATGCGAAAAGAAGTTTTGATATGTTCAAGCAGCTTCATATTCCGATAGCCGGGGTGATTGAAAATATGAGCGGATTTATATGTCCTAACTGCGGTGTCGAATATGATATTTTCGGAAAAGGCGCGGCCGCCACTTTGGCAAAAGAATATGAAACTAAAGTTCTCGCCCAGATTCCTATTGAGCCTGAAATCAGGGAAGGCGGGGATGCCGGAAGACCTATTCTCGTAAACAGACCCGATAGCGAAAGCGCAAAAAGATTCGCCAAAGCCGCAAGGGAGGTTATAGAATTTATAGATTATGTACTTGCCGAAGATCTCTCAGGAAACGAAATGATCCAGCCTATTTACGGGGTAAACGGTACGCCTAGCGCGTGCAGTATGAAATAATTAATTAAAAACCAGGCTGTGGAGGGAGGAGTTGGGATACTCCTGAGGGTTTTCAATCACTTTTTTAAAAGTAAAAGAGGTGTTTGATTCAATCATTTCCCTCAGCTCCTCTTTTGAAAATTTCGGTGAATTGATACATGCCAAAAGGATAGTGTTTTGATGTGAAAGAGAGGGGAGTTTTTTTATGATTTTGATGTAATCTTTTGATGCTATGAAACTTCCTTTTTGATGTGTAGGCGGATCTATTATTATGATATCGTAAGGTGCTTTTTTTTGCAGTTTCACAAACGCTTTTAAAATGTTATAAGGCAAAAACGATATGTTTTTAATATCAAGTCCGTTTATCCGGTGATTTGCCATTCCCGTGGCAAGGACCGATTTGCTCATATCCACGTTTGCTACATATTCGGCGCCTCCTCTTCTTGCAAACAGTGAAAATCCGCACGTATAGGCGAACAGATTAAGAACCGTTTTGTTTTTGGAAATTGATTCTACATAGCTTCTTGAGTTTTTCATATCTCCGAAATAGCCTATGTTTTGGTTAAAGAAATTAAGTTTGAATTTTATGCCGTTTTCAATTGCAAAATATTCCTGCGGAATTTCACCTCTGAGTGCGAACGTTTCGTTGTTGTATCTTCTTTTTACTATTATGGTTTCGTGTCTTGAGGTTTTGATAAACTTTTTGAAAAGATCCAAAATAGTGTGTTCGTATTCGTTTTTTTCGTAAAACTGTATGAAGAGTATTTTATCTATACTGTCAATCGTTAGAAATTTAAACTCGTTTTCACCCCGTCCGTGGTAGAGCCGTCTGAATTCTTCCCCCGGGGTGAGAGAGGCTGTTTTTTGTATCAGTTTTTTAAACATTATTTGATTCCGAGGGAAATTATTTTACCAAGAGCCTCTTTTACATCCGTATCGACTCTTTTCCATTCTCCGAGAGACGTTATTTCGCCTTTGACTTCTTTGTCTTTGTCAAGCAGTATGACATATCCCGAAGTCGGGTTGGGGGCTGTGGGTACGAATGCGATGAATCTTTCTTTTTCCTCTTTTGTCAAAAAGGCGTAGGTTTTGTAATTTGCAAACATAATTTCTACCACCCCGAGATAATTTTTGTCGTTTGAAAACATATTCATCAACTCTTTGAAAAATTTGTATATGTTTTTGATAAAAGGAACTTTTGAAAAAATGTTTTCGGTAATGTATAAAATAATGCTTTTTTGTTTTTTGGTGATAATGTAGCCGATGTATGTAATCAGTAAAACGGTAACGGCTAATAAAACGGACGGATAGACGGGATAGTTTATTTTTGCGTAAAATAGATGAATGAATTTCAGCAGCAAACCAGCAACGTAGCTTACCACCCAGACGGTTAAAACCAAAGGAAGAAGGGCGAATACGCCTTTTAAAAAATAATTGAACGCTTTTTTCATTCCGTACCTTTTTTAAAATTGTAACATTTTAGATAAAATTATATAAAAAAGGATTTAATTGAGCGGTAATAAAACATCAGCGAAACCGTTTATAAAATGGGTAGGCGGTAAAAGGGGAGTGTTGTCCCAAATTTTGCCTTATGTTCCTAAAAAATTTAATAATTATTTTGAACCGTTTGTAGGCGGCGGGGCTCTTTTTTTCGAACTGTATAACCTCGGGCTTTTAAAAAATAAAAAGGTATATCTTTTTGATAAAAACGAAGAACTTGTAAACGCTTATAAAGTAGTCAAATCAAATCCTTTCGGGTTGATAGAAAAATTAAAAGAATTTGAAAATAAACATTCAAAGGAATTTTATTACGAAATACGTGAAACGGACAGAAAAGAAAATTTTAAAAACTTTGATCCGGTTTTAAGGGCCGCGAGGTTTATTTATCTGAACAAAACCTGTTTCAACGGTCTTTACAGGGTAAATAAAAAAGGATATTTTAACGTGCCTATCGGCAGGTACAAAAATCCTAAAATATGTGATGAGGAAGCGATACTAAGCGCAAGCGGGGCTCTGAAAAACGCAACGGTGAAAGCGTCCGATTTTTCAGAAGTATTGAATTATGCCGAAAAAGGCGATTTCGTATATTTCGACCCGCCTTATTACCCTCTTAATAAAACGTCGAATTTTACGTCATACACCGACGGTGGGTTTTTGGAAGAAGAACAGAGAAGGCTTTACGAGGTGTTTGAAAAACTTTCTCAAAAGGGAGTTTATGTCCTTGAAAGCAATTCCGATACGGAGTATATAAAAAATTTATATAAAAAGTATGAAATAAATTTTGTAAATGTCAACAGGTTAGTGAACTCCAAAGCCGGAGGCAGGGGGAAAATTAAAGAAATTCTGTTAAAGGCCGCATAATGCAAAGACTTCTATCACTAAAAGCATCAGCCGGAAGCGGAAAAACGTTTTCGCTGGCACTTAGATATCTCTCCCTGCTGTTCAGGGGTGTAAGCCCGAGCTCCGTTCTTGCCGTAACGTTTACGAATAAGGCGGCGAACGAAATGAAAGAGAGGGTTATCAGGTTTTTGGATCTTTTAAAAAAAGACGAGAAACTGTTAGACATACTTAGCGAAACCTCCGGGCTTAAAAAAGAGGAAATTTTAAAAAAAAGGGAGTTCGTATTAAAAGAGTTTCTCACAAGCGACATACACATAACCACAATAGACGCGTTTATTCAGAAAATTCTGCGTAAATTCGGATATTATGTGGGGGTTGAGAGTGATTTTGACATAAAAAGCGACACTCTTGAAAATATTTTCGAGCTTTTTATTGAAGAATTAAACGCGCGAGAGTTTGCCTCTTTAATAGAATTTGCCAAAATAGAAAACAAAAAGTCAAAAAGCATAGCGGAACTTTTCGAAATGCTGTATGAAAAGGAAAAAGAACTCTCTGAATGGAAAATGGAGAATGGAGAATGGAGAATTAAAGATCTTTTAAAAGAGATTGAAGAGATAAAATCGAAGTTTATTTTAGCTACTGAAGGGTGTGCGCAGATAAATAATTTTTTTAAAAAAGACCCTTTTGATATGCTCAAAGTCAAAACAATCCCGTCATTTTTGGAAAACGGGACGCTTGCTAAGGTGAGGGGGTTTAAAAAATGCTATGAAGAATGGATGGACGGCGAATTTGAAAGGCTTATCGGGCTTGTGAAAAAACTTTTGGTTTTAAAAGAAAAATTTGTGCTCGGCTCTCTTTTTTCACTGTATGAAAAATATAAAAACATAAAACGGCTGATAAAACAAAAGGAAAACTATCTTGATTTTAAGGATATCGAACACAAGGTGTATGAGCTGCTTGTTGAAGATGAACTGAACAGGGATTTTTTGTATTTCAGGCTTGATTCAAGGATTGAACATATTTTAATAGACGAGTTTCAGGACACTTCGGTTACGCAGTGGAAAATATTCGAACCCCTTGTGGACGAAATAAAATCGGGAGAGGGTGTGAAAAATTTCAAAAGCTTTTTTTATGTAGGGGACACGAAACAGGCCATTTACCGTTTTAGAGGCGGCAGCAGCGAGCTTTTCGACTATGTTTACGAGCAGCTGAGGCCGTTCGGGATGGTGCAAAAAGAGCTTCCTAAAAACTACCGCTCGAAAAAGGTGATAGTGGATTTTGTAAACTCTCTTTTTAACCTTAGACAGGAGTCCGATAAAGAAGGCGGATATGTGGAGGTAAAAGAGGGTGATCTGCTTGAAGGGCTTGAAAACACGCTTAAATTTATGTTTGAAAAGGGAGTGAAAGACAAAGATATCGCAATACTCGTATATACGAACGACGATATTTTAAAAGTCGCAGATTTTATAAAGGAAAAGTTCGGCAAAGAGGTGGTAACCGCTACAAGGGCTAAAGTTAAAAACCAGCCTTTTGCAAAAGCCCTTATAGACATACTCAAATACACGTATTATATGCTTGAAGGGAAAAGGGCTGAAATTTACAAGCTCAATTTCCTAACCGTCATAGGCAGGGCTTATACTCCCGAGCCTTTTTACGTGCCGGTTAAAAAACCGGCTGAAATGATCAGGGATTTGATGTTTAAATACGAACTGACGGACGAATCCTCCCTTAAACTGCTCGAACATTCTTTAAAATATAAGGATTTGTACGATTTTGTGGCGGAAATAGACGGGTTTGAAGACGAACTTCCTTTGAGCGAATTTGACGGAATAACCGTTATGACGGTGCATAAAAGCAAAGGGCTTGAATTTGAAAACGTGATCGTAATGGAAAAGCTGGGGCGGGATAACAGCAGAAGCAGCAATCTGATATTTAATTACGAGGGTATAGAGCTTAAAGATATCAAATACAATATCGCCGGAAGGGAAATACTCGATGAAAGTTATGCGAGGATAAAAGAAAAAGAAAGGGTTCTTGAACTGAGAGATAAAAGAAACGTCGAATATGTGGCTTTTACGAGAGCCGTTAATTCGCTTTTTATTTTGAAAAAGGAGAAATCTTCTTTTGTCACTCCACTTAAACCTGAAAAAACAGGCGTTTTTGAAGCCGACAAAACTCTTAAAGAGCGGAAAAAAACCGAAAGGTTTTCTTTGCGGCCTAAACATTACGGTTTGCAGGAGGTCAAAAGAAACACACAATACAAACCCAACGACTATGAGGCCATTTATTTCGGTTTAGCGCTTCATTACGCTTTTGAGATTGAAAATTTTCATGCCGTTCTTAACAGGTACGGTATTTATACCGATGTAAAGACCGCTTATGAAATATACGAAAGGGCGAGAAAACTTTTAAAAAAATTTGAAGGGAAGAGATTTAAGGAAATTCCTTTCGTATATAACGGCGAAGAGGGTATAATGGATTTAATGATTGAAAACGACGAAGAGATAATAATAGTGGATTACAAATCCAAAAAACCGGAAGATGAAAGCGTTTATTTCGAACAGGTGAAATCTTACAAAAACGTGGTAAAAAAACTTAAAAACAAAAAAACGAGGGCGTTTTTGCTGTATGCCGACAAAAACGCCCTTAAGGAGGTTTGATATGTGTATGCAGACGAATTTCGGATGCTGTTTTGTTGAAGGGAAAGTGGTTGAAAGAAAAAGTAAACGATTAAAAGTGAAAAACGAAAAATCAAGATCTAAAGAAAAAAATGAAAAACCCAAAAAAATAATCCGTCAAAACGAGGTCGAATTTGAATAAGCTGCTTGTAAGCGCACTTGAGCCGAGCGCGAATCTGCATTTGAAACAGGTTTTGAATGAATTGAGAATTGAGAATGGAGAATGGAGATTTACCGGTATTTTTGATAAGTGTTTAGGTGAGCCTTTAATTGACGGTAATGAGTTTAATGTAATGGGGTTTTTGGATGTGCTGCCTAAAATTAAACTTGCCAAAAAAGCCATAAACGACCTTGCAAATCTCAGCAAAGAGTGTGACAAAGTGCTTCTTATTGATGCACCTTCTTTTAATTTAAGACTTGCCAAAAAAATTAAAGAAGTTAATCCGAATATCGAAATAATTTATTATATATTACCTAAAGTCTGGGCATGGAAAAAAGGAAGGATAAAAGACGTAAACAGGTACGTGGATAAAAAAGCGTATATTTTTCCGTTTGAGCGTGAAATATGGACCGACGGCGTATATGTAGGCAACCCGCTTTTAGATGAAATCAAAAATTTCAGAGACGATAAACTTTACGGAAACATAGCATTTCTGCCCGGAAGCCGTAAAAGCGAAATTAAAAATCTTATGCCCGTTTTCAGGGAGCTTATAAAACACCTTCCGGGTAATAAACTTTTGGTCGTTCCTGAAATTTACAAAAATAAAACAGATGAAATTTACGGCAATCTAAGCGGTTTTGAAATTGTGTTCGATACGCATGAGGCTCTTTTAAAAAGCGATTTCGCTTATATATGCAGCGGGACGGCCACGCTTGAGGCGGCGGTTATGGGCACGCCTTTCGTTTTGATGTATAAGGCGAGGGAAATTGAGTATATAATAGCTAAAATGTTCGTTAAGTTAAATTATGTCGGTTTGGCCAACATTATTTTTGAAAAAGAGGAGTTGGGGGAGTTTCATAAAGAATATCTTCAGGATTTTGACATCGGGGATTTGATAAGAGAGTTTAAAAACGGCACTCTTGAGGACTTCAGGGAAAAATCGGACCGACTGAGGAAAATATTAAAACACGGCAGCGCCGAAAATGTGGCGGAACTGTTGAGTAGATATAATCACACACTTACACCGATAAAAAATTCGATATAATTATCAAAAAATATACGATATAAAGGATAATAATGCATAAAGAACCTATGACGAAACACGGATATGAAAAATTAAGTAAAGAACTTGAATATTTAAAAACAAAAGCAAGACCTGAAGTGGCAAAAGAGATAGACAGCGCGAGGGAGCTTGGGGATTTGAAAGAAAACGCCGAATATCACGCGGCGAAGGAAAAGCAGGTGCATATAGAAAGAAGAATAGCGGAACTCAGCGACATTTTAAGCAGGGCCGTGGTGGTTGATCCGAGCGAACACGCACACAACAGGGTTGCGTTCGGAAGCACCGTTTATCTTGTTGACGTGGATACCGACGAAGAAGAAAAGTACACTATTGTGGGGGCACCCGAAGCGGATCCGCAAAAAGGGCTTATTTCATATCACTCGCCTCTTGCTAAAGCTTTGATAGGAAAAGAAGTCGGGGACGAGGTTGAGGTGAATCTGCCGGGAGGTGTAAAAGTTTACGAAATTGACAAAATCTGTTTTGAAGACATATGCTTTTCATAATGTAAAATTGAAAATGGAGAATGGTAAATGAAATTAAAGATAAAAAGATTATCTGACAATGCACAGATTCCCGCTTATCAAACTAAGGAAGCGGCGGGGTTTGATCTTCATTCTGCTGATAATGTTGTAATTAACCCGGGGGAGAGAAAACTGATAGGCACCGGATTGGCGTTTGAGATAGAATTTGGCTACGAAGTACAGATAAGACCGAGAAGCGGGCTTGCGTACAAACACGGAATAACCGTGTTAAACACACCCGGAACGATTGACAGCGATTACAGGGGAGAGATAAAAGTGCTTTTAATCAATCACGGGAAAGAGCCGTTTGAAATTAAAAAGGGAGAAAGAATAGCCCAGGCGGTAATCGCACCGGTAATTCAGGCGGAAATTGTTGAAGCGGAGGAACTCGGTGAAACGGACAGGGGAGCAGGCGGGTTCGGAAGCACAGGAAAATAATGTAAAATGTTGTAATGAAAAATGAAGGATTGAGATGATAAAAGTGGCGATTGTAGGGGCGAGCGGATACACGGGGCTTGAGCTTGTCAAAATTCTTTTGAACCATCCGTATTTTGAAATAAGCGCGCTTTTCGGAAGCGAAGGCGGTGAGAGGATTGAATATGTTTATCCGTCTTTAAGAGGCGTGTTTGAGTGTGAGATACAAAAGTCGGATGTTAAAGAGATTGCAAAGTACGACCTTGTTTTTTTAGCCGTGCCTCATAAAACGGCCATGGCGTTTGTTAAGGAGCTGTACGGAAAAACGAAAATAGTGGATTTTTCGGCCGATTACAGGCTTAATCGGAAAAATTACGAAGATTTTTACTGCCCCCATACGGATCCCGCGAACCTTGAAAATTCGGTTTACGGGCTGCCTGAAATTTTCAGGGAGTATATTAAAAAATCAACTCTCGTGGCAAACCCCGGATGTTATCCGACGGCCACCGTTTTGGGACTTTACCCGTTTTTGGAATATATTGAAAACGGTGTGTTTGTGGACGCCAAAAGCGGGGTGAGCGGTGCGGGGAAAAAATTGAGCGCAACCACCCATTTTGTGAAGGATAATGAAAACTTTTTTGCATACAATCCGATAAAGCACAGACATTCGGTGGAAATAAAGGAAAAAACGGGGCTTGATGTAACTTTTGTGCCGCAGCTTCTTCCCATAACGCGGGGAATGCTCATAAGCATATACGCAAAGCTGAAAAAAGACGTAGAACCGCTTGAGATATTAAAAAACACGTACGGGAACGAAAATTTTGTAAGAATTTCGGAAAAGCCCGTTGAAATCAAAAACGTTGCCGGTACCCATTACTGCGATATTTTTGCCGCAAAAAACCAAAATATGCTTTTTATAAACACCGTAATCGACAACCTTTTAAGGGGTGCCTCTTCCCAGGCAGTGGCGAACGCCAATCTGATGTTCGGATTCGATGAAGGGCTCGGGCTGCCTAAAATCGCATACGTTCCTTAGGAACTGAGAGTTGAGAATTGAAAACGTAAAATTAAAAGAGGGCGCTGCGGTAATTGCGGACGTGCATTACAAAAAAGGGGATGAAGGGTTTTTGGAAGTATTACGTAAATGGATAAAAAACCCTCCGCCCCAGGTCTTTTTTCTCGGAGACATCTTTCATCTTCTGCTGCCTTTTAAATACCTGCTTTCTTACAATGAAGAGGCAATAGAGCTTATAAATCGGCTTTCTGAAAAAACGGAAGTTTACTATACGCCGGGAAACCACGATTTTAACATAGAAAAAATTTTTCCGGGGGTCGTTTTTGCCGACGCGTTTGTTGATAAAAAGAAAAACGTTTTTTTAACGCACGGGGATTTGACGGACAGTGATAAAAGTTATAAACTGTATGTCAGTGTTGTAAGAAATGTTTTTTTGGAAAAGGTTTTTCATCTGCTGAGTTTTAACTTTGTTTCCGCCTGGCTGTTTAAAAAGATTTTAAAAAAGCGTATAAGCTGTGAAAAAATAGAAAATTTTGAAGAAAAAATTAAAGAAAAACTGAAAAAAATCGATTTTGATATAATTATTGAAGGACATTATCATCAAAACAGAATATTACATTTTTCTGACAGGACGTATGTAAATTTGCCGGCATTTGTTTGCGGAGGAAAGTTTATTTTAATACAATTAGACAATAACCCCATATTAAAGGAAATTCGATATGATGGACGATAAAACTCTTAAAGTCGGTTCCAATGAGCTTGAACTCGTGGATTTCAGACTTTATAAAAAACTGCCCGACGGGGGTGTTTATGAAGGGGTATACGGTATAAACGTCGCCAAGGTGAGAGAAATTATAAAAATGCCCGAGCTTACCGAACTTCCGGGCAGTGAAGATTATATAGAGGGGATTTTCGATTTGAGGGGGGTCGTCGTGCCGGTTGTGGATCTTGCGAAATGGATGGGTATAGAAATACCGGACGAAAACGAGGCTCCCATAAAAAAAAGGGTGATTATTACGGAATTTAACAATATTTTGATAGGTTTTATCGTTCATGACGCAAAAAGAATAAGACGTATCAGCTGGGCGGATATAGAGCCCGCACAGTTCGGAGTGGGGCACGGCAAACTTGACAGAAGTAAAATAACCGGGATTACGAGAATAGAAAACGGGGAAATTCTTCTTATTTTGGATCTTGAAAGCATTGTGGAGGAGATGGGGCTTTTTGAAGCGAACCTTGAAGCCGATCTGGAAGATATAGAAAAATTTTCGGGAATGGTGCTTTTGGTTGACGACAGCGTAACCGCCAGAAGAATAGAAAGGGAAGCGCTTGAAAAAATGGGCTTTGAGGTGGTCGAAGCCACGAACGGGGAAGAGGGTCTTCAGAAACTTGAAGAACTGTACTCCATTTACGGGGAAAACCTTAAAAACAGACTCAGACTTATTTTAAGCGACGTTGAAATGCCTAAAATGGACGGATATCACATGGCGGCCAAAATTCACGCGGACGGAAGGTTTAAGGAAATCCCTCTGGTGTTCAGCTCTTCCATTTCGGACGCGTTCAGTGATATAAGAGGTCAGGCGGTGGGAGCTGAGGGCTACCTCGTAAAATTTGATTCAGACAAATTTTACAAACAGATTGCGGATATTCTCCATAATAAAAACAAAGAATAAGAAAGGCTTGATATGGACGAAATTCAGGAGTTATTGGAAGATTTCCTCATAGAAGCGTTTGAAATGATTGAGGAGATGGATCAGGATTTGGTTGAGCTTGAAAACTCTCCTGATGATCTGGATCTTTTAAATAAGATATTCAGGGTGGCCCATACAATAAAAGGAAGCGGCAGTTTTTTGAATTTTGACAAGCTTACCCGTCTTACCCACCATATGGAAGCCGTTTTGGATAAGGCGAGGAAAGGCGAGCTTACTATTACACCTGAAATTATGGATGTGATTTTAGAATCTGTGGACGCTATGAAAGGGATTTTGGAATATATAAGGGACAACGGGGAGGATACGGCTCCGGAAATAGACATAGAGCCTATCGTTGCCAAGCTTGATTCGATAGTTAACGCTAAAGCGTCTGAAGAAAGGGGGGAGGAAAAAGGAAATATCGTCGGAAAAGTGAATCTGGACGAAATAACCCTGGAAAATGCCGATGAAATTGATCTCGACTCCCTCGAACCCGAAGAGCTTGATGCGGTGCTTGAGCATCTTGTAAAACTCAGAAACGAATCGGAATCTAAAAAAACGGGTATAGATCTTGAAAAAATAACGCTTGAAAATGCCGATGAAATTGATCTCGACTCCTTGCCTCCCGAAGAGGCCGACGCCGTTTTGGAACATCTTGTTAATCTTAGAAACCGGCAAACACCGCAGGAAAATGAACATCCGAAAGAAGAGGAAAAAGCCCAAAAAGAAAACAAGGAAGAAAAAGCCCAGATAACCCCTGCAAAAAAACAGGAACTATCAAAAGAACAAAAGAAAAAAGAGGTTAAAAAATCAATTCCGTCCGTCGCCGAGCAGACAATCAGGGTGGACGTAAAAAGGCTTGATCAGCTTATGAACTTAATCGGTGAGCTTGTTCTCGCCAAAAACAGGCTTATTAAAATTTATAACGATGTGGAAGAAAGATACGAAGGTGAAAAATTCCTTGAAGAGCTCAACCAGGTTGTTTCGAGCATATCCATTGTCACCACCGATTTGCAGATTGCGGTTATGAAAACGAGAATGCTTCCCATCGGTAAAGTGTTCAATAAATTTCCGAGACTTGTCAGGGACCTTTCAAGGGAACTCGGCAAAAAAGTGAAACTGATAATAGAAGGGGAAGAAACCGAACTTGACAAATCCATAATAGAAGAAATCGGTGATCCGCTCGTTCATATGATCAGAAACTCGGTTGATCACGGCATAGAGCCCCCGGAAGAGAGAATAGCAAAAGGAAAACCGGAAGAAGGCACGGTGTGGCTGAGGGCTTATAACGAAGGAAATATGATTGTCATCGAAATAAAAGACGACGGAAAGGGTATGGATCCCGAAATTCTTAAACAAAAAGCTATAGAAAAAGGGCTTATTACCGAAAGCGAAGCGGCCAATATGGGCGACAAAGAAGCGTTTATGCTTATATTCAAGCCCGGATTTTCGACGGCTGCAAAAGTTACTAACGTTTCCGGCCGCGGTGTTGGGATGGATGTGGTAAAAACGAATATAGAAAAATTAAACGGAATTATAGAGGTCGATTCCGCACCCGGAAAAGGAAGTACGTTTAAACTGAAAATCCCTCTTACCCTTGCCATTATCCAGGCGCTTCTTGTAGCAAGCCAGGAAGATCTTTTTGCTGTGCCTCTTTCAAATGTTATTGAGACTGTAAGAATTGTGGAAGAAGATATATACACCATTGAAGGAAAAAGCGTTCTTAAACTGCGAGAGGAGGTGCTTCCGCTTGTAAATATGGCCGATATTTTTGAAATTGAAAAAGTCCTCGAGCCCGACAAATACCTTTATGTGGTGATTTTGGGTCTTGGAGCCACAAAAATAGGCCTTATAGTGGATAGGTTTATAGGCCAGGAGGAAATAGTTATAAAATCTTTGGGGGAATTTTTAAAAGGTATTCCGGGAATTGCCGGAGCTACGATAAGAGGGGACGGAAGGGTTACACTTATTATAGACGTCGGCAGTCTTATGGGGCTTGCAAAAGAGACGCATAACAGAAAAATAGTTACCGAATCTTTAAACGAAGCCAAAAAGAAAAAAGAAAAACCGAGCGATTATACGGTAATGCTTGTGGACGACAGTGCCATGGACAGAAAAATAATGAGAAACGCCCTTGAAGAGCTCGGTGTTAATTTAATCGAGGCCAAAGACGGGCTTGAGGCGCTTCAGATGCTTAAAAACAACGAAGTGGACGCCATGCTCATAGATATAGAAATGCCGAGGATGGACGGGTATACGCTTGCGCAGGAGATCAGAAAATACAACAAATACAGAAAACTGCCTCTTATAGCGGTGACAAGCAGAACGACGAAATCCGACAGGGTTAGAGGCGTCGAGGTCGGAATGAACGAGTACATAACCAAACCTTATACGTCGGAATATCTGCAAAACGTTGTAAAAAGAAATTTAAAATTATAAAGGTTAGTTATGGGCAGCTTGAATGAAATAGTAAAACAGCAGCACTCTCTTACACAGCCGGAGGAGAACGTATCCGAGGAGATCGTTCAGCTTGTGGGTTTTATCGTCGGGGAAGAGGAGTTTGCGGTGCCGATTCTTTCCATCCAGGAGATTATAAAACCTATAGAATGGACACAGGTGCCTTTTACTCCCGATTATGTACTGGGTGTTTTTAACCTTAGGGGAAATGTGCTGCCGCTTATAGACTTAAGAATTAAATTCGGCGTTTCCGCAAATGATATAGACGAAAACACCCGTTTTATAGTTATGAAAATAAAGGGTGAAGATGTGGCTTTTATAATCGACAGGCTTACTTCGGCTCTAAGGATTCAGAAAAAAAACATACTTCCGCCGCCCGATACATATTCGAATGAAGACGACATAATAGAAGGGGTGGGAAGGATGGACGACGGAAGGATTATTACCATCCTCAAAGTCGACAATCTTATAAAAAGGGAGGATATCGTCCCTTCAAATGATTAATCTTTAAGATAAACCATATCGTTAAGGAGCAAAAACAGCTCTCCTAAAATTTCTTTTTGTTCCTCTTCGTTTTTTATGTTTTTTTCTATGTTGTCTTTAAGTTTCCATTCAAGTTCGTTTATGTCGTAATCGAGATCTATTAAAACCTCCCTTATTTTCTGAGTGGGTTCGAGAAAGTCTATTTTGTGGTTGCCCTCTTCGTCGAAGCTTATTATGGCTTCGTTCGTAAAACTGAAAAGATTGTGTTTCATTCCGAGTATTTCCTGATATGCGCCGACGAGAAAAAATCCGATATAGTATTTTTCTTTTGAAAGATTCACATCATGAAGATATATAGGGTTTTTTTTGCTAAAAGGTATTTCACCGTCGCTGTCGCATGTAATATCCCATATGGTTGCACTTCTGTTTGGCGTAATATTCAGTTTTGTAAGCGGCATTACAGGAAACCTCTGTCCGAGTCCCCAAAAATCCGGAAGACTTTGAAATATTGAAAAATTTGCAAGATATTTTTCCTGTATTTTTTCGTTGATTGATTTAAGCTCTTTGTTTTTAAGTCCCCTTGCAGTTGCGTAGCTTAGAGCTTTTTTGATTATCAAATGAACAAGTATTTCGCTGTTGCTTCTGTCAATCAGATCTATATACCCGAGATCAAAAAGAGTTAAAAGACTTTCGAAGTGATCCAGTGCGTCATGGAAATATTCTATATAATTATTTTCATTAATTGTATCGTATAAATCAAAAAGCTCTTCCACCAAATCGGGATTTTTATTTTTAAGTCTGAGTGATTTTTCACTGTATTCCTGAGAGAAAAGCTCAATCACGGGTGCTATTAGAATAGTGGAAGGAGATGCGATAAAACGGCCGCTTTCGGTGAAAATATCAGGCATGGGAACCTGCTTTTTGTTTGAAATTTCTTTTAAAAGATATACGACGTCGTTGCTGAATTCTTTAATCGAATAGTTTTTATCCCTTTTTTCTTCCCACTGCGAATACTCAATTGCAAGACCTCCGCCTATATTTATGGCGCTTAGGTTTTTGGCACCGAGTTTTCTAAGATCTGCATATATATTTCCGCTTTCCCTTATCGCTTTTTTAAGCGGTGAAATGTCATTAATCTGACTTCCTATATGAAAATGAATCATTTTTAATTTATCAAGCATTCCGTTTTGTTTTAAAATTTCAATAGCTTCTATAATTTCCGTGGAGCTCAGTCCGAATTTACTCTCAATTCCTCCGCTTTTTGCCCATATTCCGACTCCTGATGTGTGGAGTCTGATTCTGATACCGATATTTACGGGCATTTTGTGATATTCGCCGCTGACTTCAATAATGGATTTGAGCTCGTTGAGCCCTTCTATGGTAATGGTGACGTTAAAACCCATAAATCCGGCTATAAAGGCGAGCCTTATCATATCTTTATCTTTGAAGCCGTTTATGGTAATGGGAGCCGTTTTGTTGTTGTACGCCATCGCAAGGATGAGTTCGGCCTTGCTTCCGGCCTCAAGCCCGTAATTGTATCGTTTGGCTATTTTTATAAGGGGTTTTAAAAAACTCGGAAACTGGTTTACCTTAAGGGGGAAAACCGCTTTAAAAGTCCCTTTGTATTCGAATTCCTTAATGGCTTTGTTGAATGACGTGTAAAGGGAGTTTATCTGTTTTCTAATAAGATGAGGGAAACGAAGAAGAACAGGGCCCTTTATTCCTTTTTCCTCTATTTCTTCCATTATTTCTATCAAAGCCGGCTGGTTTCCGTAATTGATTTTCAGTTTTCCGTTTTCTATAAAAAAGTTGTTCGCCCCCCAGATGTCTATGCCGTAGTTCATTTTTCAGCCTTTTGGTTTGATGTGAACGAAGTTAAACGGGTGAAAAAGATGAATTTTCATTTACAGCTCTTTTTCAAAAAACGTTTTGTTTTTCAGCTCCTCCTCACCCACTATCATAGCTTTTTTGTAACTGCCTTTATCCGCCGCTTTAAGGTGTGCTTTTAGGGATTTTACCTTTGGTTCGAAATAAACTTTTTGTTTTTTTCTTAAGTTTTTGGCCTCTTTTTGCGCAAAATCAAGAGCTTCTTCAAGCATTACGCCTACATAAATCCCTTCTCTTTCTTTTTCGGTATTTACAAGTTCCATAATTCTTTCAATTCCTATGGCGAACCCAACGCCCGGTGTCGGTTTGCCGCCTAAAAATTCCACGAGTCTGTCGTATCTTCCGCCTCCGGCTATTGCGCTTTGCGCCCCTATCTCGGTTGAGACGAATTCGAATGTTGTTTTCGAATAGTAATCAAGCCCTCTTACGAGGTTTTTATCCACTTCGTATTCAATTTCTAAATTTTCAAGCCCTTTTTTCAGAATTTCGAAATCTTTTTGACAGTTTTCGCACAGATTGTCCGTAATTTTCGGAGCGTCTTTTAAAACCGCCTGACAGCTTTGCTCTTTACAGTCGAGCGTTCTTATGGGGTTTTGTGTAATTCTTCTCTGGCAGTCTTCACAAAGCTCATTTTTGTGTGTGTTTAAAAACCCGACCAGTTTTTCCCTGTATTTAGGCATACACTCACTGCATCCGAGCGAATTTATTTTCAGAGTGTAATCGATTCCGAGGGCGTCGAAAATATCCGCCGCCATTGCTATTATGTTTATATCCTCATATATGCTCGGCTCCCCGAAACTTTCGATTCCGAACTGGTGGAATTCCCTGAGCCTGCCTTTCTGGGGTCTTTCATACCTGAACATGGGGCCGAAATACCAGAATCTTTTGGGTGTTTGGGCTTTGTCGTATTTGTGCTCTATAAAGCTTCTGACGACCCCGGCGGTGCCTTCGGGTCTTAAGCACACGTCGTTTCCGCCTTTGTCGATAAACTGGTACATCTCTTTATTTACAATATCGCTGCTTTCCCCTACGCTTCTTTTAAAAAGCGAAGTTTCTTCCAAAACAGGTGTTTCGATGTACGAGTATCCGTAATTTTCGGCAATTTCACGGGTGGTGTCGAATATTTTCAAAAAGCGGGGATCTTCGATGTCTTTCATACCTCTTAAAGCTTTAATCATTTCAGGCCTTTTTAATGAAATTTTATCTAAAATCTGAAATTAATAGATATGTTTGCGAAGGTTTTAAACCTGTATTCGTGTTCTTTTGAAAACAGGATATAAGGGGAAAATTCCAAAAACATATACCTTTTGTTAAAAAGGACGTGTCTGTATGTGAAAAATAATTTATAATAATAAAGCACTGGTTTGAGGTCGGTTTCTCCCCCCATTTCGAATCCGTAAATTCTTATGAATTTAATATAGTCGTTGTACAGATACGTACCGTAATAGTAGTGCATATTCCCGGGTTCCGTTGAAGAGAAGGATTTGTTTATTTTAAAAAGAAGGGAGTCTTTTTTTACGGTAAATGCCGTGTTTTCGTGAATTTCTCTGTTTACGGTGTAAACGTCCACCGTTTCACCGAAATTTATTTCCGTATTTAAAATGTTCGTTACCGTCGCCGTGTTATGAATCAGTATTTCCGGCAGACCGTTGTATATTCTAAGAAGAGGGGTTAATTTTAAAGATATGTTTCTTTGCCTGAACCTTGTCGGATTGTTTCCGTTTTTTATTATGGTCAGCTGTTTTTCCAAAGAAGGAAGTATCACCCTTAAATTTACACGGGCTTTTAGCGCCCTGGCTTTTAAGTCGTAATCTATTTTTATTTTAAGAAAGTGTTCTTTGGGAGTTACTTCAAGTACGTCCGGAACTATGGAGTTTATTGAATTTATGACGATGTTTTTTATGAACATCTCTTCTTTTATTATGGTGGAGTTTGTCTCTTTTTCCTTTTTTTTCAAAACAACGATGTTGGAAGCGAACAGAATTGTTGATAAAATTAGAATAATTAATTTTTTCATATCAAATTATACAAAAATTAAAAGGAAATTAAATGAATATACTTTTTATAGGCGATATAGTGGGTAAACCCGGCAGAAAGGCGGTTAAAAGGTTTCTTCCCGAAATTAAGAAAAACTTTCAAATAGACTACGTTATAGCAAATTACGAAAACGCGGCCCACGGCTTCGGAATAACCGAAAAAGTGTATAACGAGCTGAAGAGTGCGGGTATAGACGTGTTTACGGGAGGAAACCACACGTTTGACAAAAAAAAAGACGCTTTTAAACTGCTTGAGGAGAATAAGATACTAAGACCTCTTAATTATTTCGAAGCTCCGGGCGAATGGTATTACGAAGACGAAAATATTGTAATAGTAAGCGTTATGGGGATATTTGCGATGCCTTACGGCAAAAACCCTTTTATCGAGCTTAATAATTTTGTGGAAGGAAAAGACAAATACGTATTTGTGGATTTTCACGCCGAAGCGACCGCTGAAAAAAGGGCTATGTACCTGATGCTTAAAGGCAGGGTCGGGGCGGTTGTGGGAACCCATACCCATATAGGCACGGATGATCTTGAAATAAAAGACGGTACCTGTTACCTTACCGACATAGGTCTTAGCGGATGCAGGGACAATGTGATAGGAATGGAGGAAAAAGCCCCGATAGCGCATATGCTGACGGGACTTAAACATAATTTTGACGTTAAAGACAGGTGCGGGAGGATTTTTCAGGCGCTTTTAATAAAAACTGACGGTAAAAAAACGGTTGAGGCAAAAAAACTTAAAGCCGTTGACGACGGTGAGCTTACTGTGACTCAGGAAGCGGTATGGACGGAAAAAAAGGATGAAAATGGAATTCAGTAATTCCTACGAACTGTTAACGGAACTCAGAAACAAAAACCTGCTTGCGGATAAACCGAAACGGTGGTGGCCTAATTACGGAACGTTTGAAGTTGTTGTAGGGGCTGTTCTTACCCAGAATACAAAATGGGAAAATGTGGAAAAAGCCCTTAATCAATGGAAAATGGAAAATGAAAAATGGAGAGTGGAAGATATAGCGAGTTTAGAACCTGTGTTTTTGGCGGAAATTATAAAACCCGCCGGGTTTTACAACCAAAAGTCAAAAAGGCTTATAGCTTTAAGCAGGAATATTTTAAGGGATTTCGGTGATTTTGAAACGTTCAGAGAAAATGTTGACAGGGAGTGGCTTTTATCTCAAAAAGGCATAGGGTTTGAAACGGCCGATTCGATTCTGTGTTATGCCTGCGGGAGGGATATTATGGTTGTGGACGCCTATACGAAAAAACTTTTGAAAAAACACGGATATGAATTTGAAACGTATGACGATATGAGGGAATGGTGCGAAAGGGGTGTGGAGGAGAACTGGCACAGACTTGAGGAAATTTATGAGAGCGATTTGAACCTCTGCTTTGCAAGGTTTCACGGAAAAATTGTGGAATTTATGAAGAAAAGAAATGGATAAACTGTTTTTCAACGGGGTGGAAATAAGATATAAAGTTGTTAAAAAGCCCATTAAAAACCTTTATCTGGAGGTAAAAGACGGGTTTGTGGAAATCAGATGCAACAGGTTTGTGCCGAGGCTTAATATAGAAAAATTTATATTAAAACATGCCGAACATATCGTTCATAAACTTGAAAATAAGGAGTTTTTTTATCTTTTCGGCGAAAAATACGACAGGAATGGAATGGACGTAAGGGAGATTTTTAAAGAAAAACTGCCTCCGGTGGCTTTGCGATATGTTAAAATATACAGTGAGAAAATGAAACTGTATCCCGGGGGCGTCTCTTTTAGGTTTAACAAAACGAGATGGGGAAGCTGCAGTGCGAAAAACGCCATAAGCCTGAATTATTATCTGGCCCAGCTGCCAAAAGAGCTGATAGAATATGTCGTGGTTCACGAACTTGCCCACATAAAACATAAAAACCATTCTCCGGCTTTTTGGAAAGAGGTTGAAAAACAGCTGCCCGATGTCTCGCAAAGGCGTAAACTGTTAAGAAGGTTCGAAAAACTTATTTGAAGGATGAAAAATGGACAATCTATATCTGATTATGGGTGTTTTGGGAGGAATTATCATTATACTGGGGGTTTTGGTTATTGTTTTAAAGGGCAGGAACCATATGCTTAATGAAGAAATTAAGGAAAAGGAAAACGCACTGAGAGAACTGAACGCGGCGCTTCATTACGAAAAAACTCAAAATGCGGCTCATCTTGAAAAAATACAAAATCTTGTGGAATATAAGAAAAAATTCGAAAATATGGAAAAAGAGTGTTCACAGACAAGGGAAAAACTCAAAGAAATCCAGACGAAATACGATTTTGTAAAAGCCGTACTGAATCAAAAAGAAGACGAAATGGAAAATATTTATAAAGAGGTTAAAGAACTCAGAAAGCAAAACGGCTTTTTATCGGCTGAAAACAGGGAACTTTTGACTAAAATAGAAGAGTCCCAGAAATCTTTTGAGGAAAAAATGGAGCTTCTTAAAAAAAGCGAAGAAAAATTAAAAGAGAGTTTTGAAAATCTTGCAAACCGTATTCTTGAAAAAACAAATGAAAAAATGGCGAGGGTTTCCAAAGAAAGCCTTTCGCAAATTCTGAGCCCCTTGCAAAACCAGATGAAAGAGTTTAAAGAAAAAGTGGAGTTTTTAAGCAAAGAAGAGGCTGAAAAGATAAGCGCCCTTCAAAATGAGCTTAAAAACCTTAAAGAGCTCAGCAGCAGACTCTCGGACGATGCCCAAAACCTTGCGAAAGCCCTCAAAGGGGAAAGCAAAACGCAGGGAAACTGGGGGGAGCTTGTGCTTGAAAGGGTGCTTGAACTGAGCGGACTTGAAAAAGGAAGGGAATATGAAAGGGAAGTGAGTCTCAACGGGGAGGACAACAAACGTTACCGTCCCGACGTAATTGTCCATCTTCCAAACGGCAGGGATGTGATAATAGACGCCAAAACGTCGCTTAGCGCATACCAGGAATATATTAAAACGGAGGATAAAACCTATATAAAAGCCCACATTCAGGCTATTAAAAACCACATAGACACGCTTGCCGAAAAAAGATACGAAAATTTAAAAGGCGTGAATTCGCTTGATTTCATATTTATGTTCATTCCGGTCGAAAACGCTTTGATGTTGGCGCTTGAAAACGACTCCGGACTTTTCGAATACGCCTTTAAAAAGCGTGTCGTGCTCGTATCCCCGGCGACGCTTCTTGTTTCTTTGCGCGCCATAGAGAGTTCTTGGAGATTTGAAAAACAGGCCAAAAATATAGATGAGGTGGTAAAAGCGGCCGAAAACCTTTACGATAAGGTAAGGGGATTTACGGAGGATTTCGAAAAAATAGGAAAATCGCTTGACGCCGCTCAGAAATCGTATGACAGTGCGAAAAGCAAACTCGTCTCCGGCAAAGGAAACGTTATAAGACAGGTGGAGCTGCTGAAGGAAAAAGCGGGAATAAAACCTAAAAAGGAAATTTCGAAAGAACTGCTTGAATTTTAAGAGGGTTAAAAGCGAATTTCTTTGTACTTGTAAAGTTGAGAAAAATAGTATGAAAAAGGCATAATATGACATTAGTTAGTGTAATAGGGGATTTTTTTTCTTCTGTGGCTCCCGTTTTTTATGATTTTTTCGATGATATTTCGACACATATAATTATTTCCGACGATTCGAAAAGAGATTCGCGATACGCCAGAAAGTTTAAAGAGGGCGTAAAAAACTTCTGCATGGAAAAAAATAAAAACATAACGCAGCATTTTGTAAGGATAGACGAGGATTCCGGCAGTGCGATTGATAAAGCCTGCAAATATATACTCGAAAACTCAAAAGGCGATGTATATGTCAACATTAGCGACGGACTTGCCACGTTAAATACCATAATGACCCAAAAACTGCTTAATAAAGGCGTTACATTCATTTCATACGATATTTTTGACAATGAATATCATATTATAGGCCGAAACGGGATAATCAAAAGAAAAAAAGCCAAACCTATGAGTATAAGGGAGCATTTTTTATTGAAAAACTCCGAAATTTTATCGTATGAAACAACCGATTTTGCAGAAAAAAATGAAATGTTAATAACTGAATTGTTTGAAAAATACCGATATCAGTTTAATGTTTTTAAAAAAAAGCTTACGCAAAATTCCGTCAATATAGATGATTATCCGGCTATTAAACAAATATTAATGAAATTGGGATTTGGATTGAGTAAAAAAGAATTGTCTTTAAATAAAAAAACTATAACCGGATCTTTATTTGAAATGTATATATATTTGATTGTAAAAAAACTTGAATTCGATGATATTTTAATGGGAGCTGTTATTGAGGATTACGAAATCAAAAACGAATTTGATCTGCTTGTTATTAAAAACAATCATTTGAGTATAATAGAGTGTAAATTCAAAAATTTTTTAAAAGATGCCGAAACACTTTTGTTTAAATATGCTTTTTTGCGTAAAGTTTTGGATTATGATTCTAAATCGTTAATAATATCCGGTTCGGAAGTGGAAAAAAAGTATCATAGAAGAGCAAAATTATATGATGTAGAATTTGTCAGTATTGAGGAAAGAAATTTTGCAAAAAAAATAGAAAATTTTTTGAAAGGCGAATATGATTAAATATTCTAAAATTACATTAAAAAGCGAGTATGTTTTACCGTATAGATTTACCGGGTCTACATTAAGAGGAGCTTTTGGCGTGGGACTTAAAAAAGTGGTATGTATAAACCCTTCAAAAGAGTGTAAAGGATGTTTTGCAAAAGAAGGATGTCTTTTTTACGATTTTTTTGAAAAACAGGACCCTAAATACCGTTTAAGAATAAATTTAAGCGGAAACGTGAGCTTTGATTTGTTATTGTTTGAAGGATATGCTCTAAAAGCTCCTTATGTTGTAAGTGCGTTGTATAAGGCTTTTGCTGAAATAGGAATAACGAAAAAGAGAAACAAAATCAATTTTAAGCTCTATTTTAACGATAAACCGGTTTTTGACGGAAAAAATTTTTTAAATTTTGAAAACGAAGTTCTTGAATATAGTATTGAAGATATAAAAACGAAATGTAAAGTTTTGTTTTTAACGCCTTTGAGAGTAAAGGAAAAAGGTGTTTTCGTAAGAGACGGTGTCAATGTGGAAACGATTTTAAGAACTATTTATCATAAACTTCATAAACTTCAAAATATTCCCATTTCAAAAATCCCCTTTACGCCTGAGTATACAATATCTTCACAAAATTTTTCGTTTATTGATTTTAAAAGATATTCCAATAGACAAAAAACCGCTATGAATTTCGGTGGTGTAATGGGAGAAATCGATTTTGAATATATTGACGAAAAATCTTATTACTTGCTGAAAATAGGGGAGCTTATAGGTGTTGGCAAACAAACTACTTTCGGGCTTGGAGAAATAAAGATAAAATGAAAACACTTAGGTTTTTGAATCTGCTTGAAAACATAGCAAAAGGCAAACAGATATGTATTGAAAAATATGCGGCGGAATTAGATGTAAATAAAAGGACGCTTCAAAGGTATATAAAGGAAATTGAAGAATATTTCGGAGTAAAAAAAATAACGGTAAAAAGAGGGTGTTACGTATTCGTTCAGCTTAAAAATATCAAAAATATTTTAATTGAAAAAGAAGATTCGGCGGATTTTGAAAAATTTTCTAATATTCTTAATGCTTTAAATCCTAAATTTTTAAAATATTTAGGTATTGATAAAAAAATTTTGACAAAAATAGTTTCTGATGATTTAATATATATAAAAGAATCGCCCGTGGAAGAATTAATGAAAACCCATTTTTTTTCAAAATTAAAACATGCTATAAAATTTTCTAAAATAATAAAAGTTGTATACAAAAGTGATGATTTTTATATATTTGAAAATTTCAAACCTTATAAAATCGTATTTGCCGAAGGAAACTGGTATTTATGCGGAATGAGCGACGATGATGTCAACAACGGCTTTAAGTTTTTGAGGATAAATTTTATAACCTATATTGAGGATACTTCTAAAACTTTTAAAAAAGAAAAAAAAGTACTCGATTTTATTATTTCTTTTCAGTCTCTTTTTTCTTTATATGATAAAAAGCCGTTTGAGGTGATACTTAAAATAAATAAAAAAATTTCAAGGTTTTTTGAGGTCAAAAAATTTTTAAACTCTCAGACGGTAATAAGTAAATCGGATGATTTTTTATTACTCAAGTATTATGTAAATAATGAAAAAGAAATTTTTATGCTTGTGAAAAAATGGCTGCCGGATATAAAAATAGTTTCTCCCGAACCTCTTAAAGAAAAATTTGAGCAGATGATACAGAAATATCTTTCCGAATAGTTAAAACGTCATTTTTTGTCTTCTTTTTTGTTTATAATGTAAACAAAAAGTTTTTGAAATGAAAAAATATCTTATTGCCTATGACGTTATAAATCACAAAAGAAGAGCAAAAATCCGGAAAACTGCTTACTCTTACGCTTTTGGCGGTCAAAAAAGTGCTGTGGAGGCGTTTTTGACAAAATCGGAAATGTTGGATTTGGCAAAAAAGTTAAGTGCTAAAATGGATTTAGAAAAAGACAGAATCCATATAGTAAGAGTAAAGAAGTTTGTTTTTTTAGGAACGGCTAAAGAGATTGATTTTAATAAAGGCGATATTGTGATATGAACCGTTTGATTATTGACAAAAAAGGGAAAATAGAAATTAAAAACAGTTCGTTAATATTTGAAGAGCGAAAGTATCCTCTTAGTAAAATCGATTTTTTAATTTTAGCGGGTGATATTGAAATTGATACAAAAACCGTTTCAAAAATAACGAAAGAAAATATTTCTATACTTATTTACAATAAAAATTTTTCTTTCATTTATCCGGTAAATTCTAAAAACGGCGAACTGAAAAAAGCACAGTTTTATGCTTTAAATAAAAGACTTGATATAGCTAAATGGATTATAGAAGGAAAAATAAAAAACAGTTTTTTAAAAATCGATTTTAGTTACGATTTAAAAAAGGTAAATTCTATTGAAGAATTAATGGGAGTTGAAGGTGCTTTTAGCAGAAAATATTTTGCGGAATATTTTAAGCTTTTTCCCATACATCTGACAAAAGGTTGTAGAACAAAACAGCCGCCCGAAGATGTAGTGAACGCATTAATGAGTTATATGTATACTATCGTTTATTATGAAATTACAAATAAGCTTATTTTATTCGGTTTTGAACCCCAAATCGGTTATCTTCATGAACCTTTTCGTTCTCATAATGCGTTAAGTAGTGATTTGCTTGAATTTTTCAGAAGTGATGTTGATAAATTTGTTTTTAATTTGTTTAACGATAAAGTCGTAAAAAAGTCTGATTTTAATATCAGATTCAGACTCAGAGACAATAAAAGGAAAGAATTATGGAAAGAAATAAAAATATTTACGGAAAATCTTCCGATAAATCAGAAAATTTCACACTTAAGAAACTTATTATAAAAAACAGATATGCCAAAATTTATCCGAAAAAAGATTTTTTAATAGTTTTGAATGAAAGTGAAATGATTATAGGATACAAATATATTGAATCGGTATATGTAACCGTTCATAATTCCGTTCCTTTGAAGTATCTTTATAGATTGGCACAAAAAAGGAAAGTATTTTTAATAAATGAGAACGGTTATATTGTAGGTGAGGTGAAAGTTGGAATTTCTAATAGCGTATGATATTAAAAATCAAAAAAGACTTGTAAAAGTTGCTAAAAGACTTGAAAAAATCGGTGTAAGAATAGAATATTCTATTTTTTATGTAAAAATGCAAAAATCCGAAATGATTGAGTTTGCAATATGTTTAAGTGATATAATCGATTCCGAGGAAGACGATATAAGAATTTACGAAATTATTGATTATGGTGTTGCACTTGGAAACGCCGCTTTACTTGATGAGATTTTTTTAGTAAAATAAGGAGGAAAATGAGATTCTTGACAGTTTGCTTTAAGTTTTGTTTAAGAATGTCTCAAAACGTAAAAGTACTGAAAGAGGGGGTTTTTAGCTTAATGATTTTGTTAAACTTTTGTTTTAAGCAAAAATTAAGTTTTTCAAAATTATTAAAATCCCTTAATTTAGGTATGATTTGCTATTACAGAACATACGACCCGCCAAGGGGATTGAGACATAGTTTCTCTAACTTTTTGTTTGGATAGTGAATAGTTTTATTACAGAACATACGACCCGCCAAGGGGATTGAGACATGATGATAAAGCCACTCGTTTAAATTTATACCATAAATTACAGAACATACGACCCGCCAAGGGGATTGAGACCTTACCTGAAATTTCGCTATTATACACGCTTGTTTATTACAGAACATACGACCCGCCAAGGGGATTGAGACTTAGTTTGAGGACTACCACATATAATTTACCATTAAATTACAGAACATACG
>NZ_JBMYAU010000049.1:0-7899 GCF_053994455.1 Nautilia sp.
CGCTGTGCGGATGGGCGTTTATTTCCGTGGGTTTACCGTGTGTAGCCCATCTCGTATGCCCTATTCCGCATAAAGGATTTTTAAATTTTATATGATCCACTTTTCTTTGAAGGTTTTTTAGTTTTCCGACGGATTTGACTATTTTCAGGCCGTTTTCATCAAACACGGCTATCCCCGCACTGTCATATCCCCTGTATTCAAGTTCCTTCAGTCCGTCTATAAGAAATTTAGTGATATTTATCCTCCCTATACAGCCTACAATGCCGCACATTCTTAAAAATCCCTCTGATAAAAATAATTCGTAGCTTCTATAAATCCTTGAACGCTCCCGCAGTCAAATCTTTTACCTTTAAACTTATAACCTATAACCATTCCCTCTTTAGCTTGTTTCAACAGAGCATCCGTAAGCTGTATTTCACCCCCTTTTCCGGGTTTTGTCATTTCTAAAAGTTCAAATATATCCGGTGTTAATATATATCTACCTATAATCGCAAGATTGCTCGGTGCTTTTTCCGGTTCCGGCTTTTCGACCATATCTTCTATCATATATATATTTTCTTCTATTTTTTTCCCTTTTATAACACCGTATTTATTTACTTGATCTTTTGGAACTTCTTCTATAGCTATTATAGTACATTTAAACTTTTTATATAGTTCCGTCATCTGTTTTATAACGTCGCCTTCACACAAATCATCCGCTAACACAACCGCAAAAGGATTATCCCCTATTAAAGGCTTCCCGCTTAAAACGGCATGTCCGAGTCCTAGCATCTCTTTTTGTCTTACATACGTAAACGTACACTGTTTGATCATTTCGTTCGTTTTATGAAGAAGTTTCGCTTTGCTTGAATTTCTTACCTTCGCCTCCAATTCAGGATTGTGATCCAGATAATCTTCAATCGCCCTTTTGTTTCTTCCCGTTACAAACCCTATCTCTTTTATGCCTGCGTTCATACATTCTATAATACCGTAATGGATAAGGGGTTTGTTTACAATAGGAAGCATCTCTTTGGGTACCGATTTTGTGGCCGGTAAAAATCTTGTTCCGTATCCCGCAGCCGGAAATAAAGCTTTCGTAATCATCTGTTCTCCTTTAAATCGCATTTTAATGAAAGTTCGATTAATTTTTTTGCAAGCTCCTTGCTCTTGTCTATCACATACACGTTGTGATTCGAATAAAATTCTTTTTCAATATCCGAATCCGTAAGTACAATTATATTCAAATTAGGGTTTATATCTAAAATATTTTCCACTATCATGTGCGTATGATCTTCATTCTGTGTAGTTATGATAACCGCAGCGGCATCTTCTATATGAAGACTTTCGAGCATTTTTTTATTAGCGGCATTGCCGAAAATTACATTGTCTCCGTTTTTAAGTCCTTTTTTAACCTCTTCTATCTGTTTGTCTATAGCGACATAAGAAATTCCCGCATCCGTCAGTTTTTTGGCCACTCTTTGCCCTATTTTATCATATCCTATCAAAATAATATGTCCGGCCGTTTCAGCCGGTTTTAACATAAACTCTTCAAAATCCTGAATGTCTTTATCAAACAAATCGGCGATTTTATATATATATCTGACAATAAAAGGCGTTAAAACCATCGAAATCACCGTTACAACAACCAATTTCTGCAACAAACCGGCCTCAACCAAGTTATGCCTGCCCATTAAAGCGAATATTACAAAAGCGAATTCGCCTATCTGTGAAAGAGTAAACGCCGTTTTTACTGCTATTCTGTTATGTTTTACGAAATATTTAAGCATCATGTAAATAACACCGGCTTTCACCGCCATAAACAGAAATGTCATTAATAAAATCGTAAATATATTATGTATAACAAAAGAAACATTCACCATAAGTCCCACGGATATAAAAAACACTCCGAGCAGTATATCCCTAAACGGAACCAAATCCGCCTCAATCTGGTATTTGTATTTAGTTTCACTTAAAATCATCCCGGCAAGAAACGCTCCGAGAGAATAACTGAGCCCGAAAAAATGCGCGATTTCGGCAGCCGTTAATACTACCAACAAAACGGTTGCGATAAATATCTCATCCGATTTTGTTTTTGTAGCGTGCGAAATTACAAAAGGGGCTATATATTTACCGTATATCCATATAAACGCCCCGAGTGCGGCGAATCCCCCGAGCGTTTTAAAAATAAGCTGCGTTAAATTTGCGTCCTTGTTTACAATAATCGAAATGGCTATAAGAATAGGAATAACCGCAATATCCTGAAAAAGAAGAATTCCGAGTGAAATCCGTCCGTAAGGTTTTGAAATTTCCCTGTTTTCATTTAACAGTTTAAGCACTATGGCCGTGGAACTTAAAGCCACAGCGGCACCTACGATAAAAGCTATCCTCACATCCAACTTCAAAACAAACCAGAAAAAAAATCCGAAAACACCGCTTACAAGCGACATTTCCGCAATACCGAACCCGAAAACCTCTTTTTTCATGGATTTGAGCTTTTCCGGAGAAAACTCAAGTCCTATCATAAACATCAAAAAAACAATACCCATTTCAGCGACTATTTCAATAGTATGTTTGTCTATATCAAATATGTTGCTGACTATTATTCCGGTAAAAATATATCCTATTATGGGGGGAATTTTGTATTTTGCAAAAGGTATGTTGAAACTAAGAGCAATAAAAAGCAAAACGATAACAATCAAAACGGGATTAGCCATTAACGGCCTTGATAAATACCCCTCTTTCCCTCGGCCCGTCGAATTCAACAAAAAAAACACCCTGCCATTTTCCTAAAACTATATTCGCATTTTCAATAATCAGCGTTAAATTGCTTCTTAAAAAAGCGGCTTTAAGATGCGCCCTCGCGTTAGAATGCGTATATTCCCTGTACGGTACTATATCTTTAAGCATTCCGAGCAAATCCCTTCTAAGGGTTGCGTCGCTTTTTTCAAAAATTATTACACTTGCGGTAGAATGCGGACAGAAGATTGTTACTATCCCGTTTTTTACCCCGCTTTTTATAACCGCTTCTTTAATATCTTCGGTAATATCGATTACTTCGGATTTGTAATTCGTTTTAAATGTTAATTTCTGCATACTTTCTCCTTTTTATCTGAAATGTTTTTTGTCATCCGTTTTATGTAAAAACTCTTTTAAAAGTTTATATTCTTTTTTATCAAAATATCTGGTTTTCCCCGTCGGAAGCGCATTAAGACTCACCCATCCATAAGATAGTCTTTTTAAATCCATAACTTCACTTCCGAAATTTGCGAAAAATCTTCTGAGTTCCCTGTTTTTACCCTCTCCTATTGCAACCTTTAAAGTTGAGTATTTAGGTGAATTCTTAATAATCTGCGCACTCAAAAACGGTTTTAACGCCATCTTTTTAATATCACTCTCCTCATGAGCTCCGGCGTCGCCGACTTCAACGCCTTCTTGCATGGCTTTTATCATATCCTCGGTAACTTCGCCTTTGATTTTCAGTTTATACACTCTCGGCAGATCCGAATTCATAAGTGCATGGGCGACTTTCGGTAAATCTGTTAATATCAACAATCCTTCACTATTGAAATCAAGTCTTCCTACCGGTATGAAATGTCTGTATTTTTTCGGCAGGGAATCGTAAATCGTTTTTCTGCCCCTGTCGTCTTTTTTGGTTACGAGTTCGCCTCTGGGTTTATTGTAAACGATACAGGTGTACTTTGTACTTTTTTTAACCGCTCTGCCGTTAACCGCCACTTTGTCGCCCTCTTCAACTTCGAAACCGGGCTCTTTTATAACACGTCCGTTAACTTTAACCCTTCCGTCAAAAATCAGTTTATCCGCTTCTCTTCTTGAATAAGTCGTATGGTGACTTATAAATTTGTTTAATCTCACTTTTTTCCTTTTGTATATTTTAATTTATTAGTATATCGTTATATTGGCTATTTGCAATAATTCGAATTTATTAATTTCAAATTCTTAACTCTCCGTTCTCAATTATTTAATTCCCGCTTCGACTAAGTTGTGTATGTGTATAACGCCGGCTATTTTTCCGCTTTCATCGGTTACAGGCAAAAACTGTATTTTATTGTCTTCCATAAATTTAAGCGCATCCGCGGCAAGTACTTCTTTGGATATCGTTTTCGGATGATGTGTTGCGAAATTTACCGCTTTTTCTTTTAAATCGAACTTTTCGCTCATCATCGCCCTTCTCAAATCCCCGTCGCTTAAAATAGCTTTTACTTTATCATTGTCTATAAACAAAACATGCCCGAGTTTTCCTTCGGTCATTTTAATTATAGCTTCCTGGAGAGTGTCGTTTTCACCGGCTACTGGGAACTCTTTTTTCATCAGATCCTTGACTTTTACAAAGAGTTTTTTACCGAGACTCCCCCCCGGATGAAATGAGGCGAAATCCTCTTTTGTAAAATTTCTTTTTTTCATAAGGCATACGGCAAGCGCGTCACCCATGGCAAGAGTAAGCGTTGTAGAGCTTGTAGGAGCTATATTCAAAGGACAGGCTTCCTTATTTACGTGAATGTTTAAAACCACATCGGCATATCTTGCAAGCGTGGAATCCCCTCTTCCGGTCATAGCTATTAAAGGCACTTCGAATCTTTTAATATGAGGCAGAATCTTTATAAGCTCCTCGCTTTCCCCCGAATAGCTGATAGCAAGCACCGAATCGCTTTTGGTAATCATTCCGAGATCCCCGTGCAGCGCCTCGGTGGGATGCAAAAAAAAGCTCGGTGTCCCCGTACTCGCCAGTGTCGCGGCTATTTTAGAGCCTATAAGCCCGGATTTTCCCACTCCCGTTACGATTAGTTTGCCTTTGGTGTTATATGCGATTTCTACGGCTTTTTCTATTCCCTCAACACTTGCGTTTAAAAGCTCGTTCGCTTCAATTTCGAGCACTTCTCTTGCTGTTTTTTTAAAATCCACCTGTTTCCTTTTTAATTAAAATTATATCAAAAAAACGGTGTTACTTTTTCACACATATGCTTAAATAAAATATTTTAAACTGTAACTATTTGTAAAAATAAGCGTTATAATTCAAACAAAAAAGGATTCTCATGAGTTTCATTGAAGAATACAAAAAACATACTGAAGAAAGAGCAAAACTTGGAATTCCTCCACTGCCTTTAACTGCTGAGCAGACTGCGGAACTCGTTGAACTTTTAAAACAGGTTCCCATTGTTGAAGAAGAATATTTGATGGACCTTTTCCTAAACCACATCAACCCGGGTGTTGACGACGCGGCATACGTAAAAGCGGCGTTTTTAAACGACATCATTCAGGGCAAAACTTCATCTCCCGCAATCTCTAAAAAAAGAGCCGTTGAAATCCTGGGAACCATGCTCGGGGGTTACAACGTAAAGCCTCTAATCGACGCACTGAGCCACGAAGATAAAGAAGTTGCAAAAGAAGCTGCAAACCAGCTTAAAAACACTCTGCTTGTTTATGATGCGTTCCACGACGTTGAGGATTTGGCAAAAGCCGGAAACAAATACGCAAAAGAAGTACTTGAAAGCTGGGCAAACGCCGAATGGTTCACAACTAAACCGAAACTTCCCGAAAGCATCAAAGCCGTAGTTTTTAAAGTACCTGGCGAAACAAACACAGACGACCTTTCACCGGCAAGTGAAGCGTTTACAAGAAGCGACATTCCATTGCATGCGCTTTCTATGCTAAAAGCAAAAATACCTAACGCACTTGAAATTATCGAAGAGCTTAAAAAAACGGGTCACCCTGTAGCATTTGTAGGTGACGTTGTGGGTACAGGTAGTTCCAGAAAATCTGCGGCAAACTCTGTAATCTGGCATATCGGTGAAGAAATCCCTTACGTACCGAACAAAAAAAGAGGCGGTATTGTAATCGGCGGTGTTATTGCACCTATTTTCTTCAATACTTGTGAAGACGCGGGAGCCCTTCCAATCGAAGCACCGGTTGAAAACCTTGAAACAGGCGATGTTATCGAAATCAGACCTTATGAAGGTAAAATCCTTAAAAACGGTGAAGTTGTTAGTGAATTTAAACTTAAACCGAACACTCTTCCTGATGAAGTTCAAGCAGGCGGCAGGGTACCTCTCATTATCGGAAAAAACCTTACTAAAAAAGCAAGAGAATCACTTGGACTGGAACCTGAAACGGACATCTTCACAAGACCTGCACAGCCTGAAGAGAAAAAAGGCGTAGGATATACACTTGCCCAGAAAATTATAGGTAAAGCCTGCGGTATGGAAGGTGTAAGACCTGGAATGTATGTAGAACCTACTGCAACAACTGTAGGTAGCCAGGATACTACAGGCGCAATGACAAGGGACGAAATCAAAGAACTTGCGGCACTCGGATTTAACGCTGACCTTGTAATGCAAAGTTTCTGTCACACAGCCGCTTATCCGAAACCTGCGGATATCAAGCTTCACCACACTCTTCCTGCGTTTATTACCAGCAGAGGCGGTGTAGCGCTCAGACCAGGGGACGGTGTTATCCATTCATGGCTTAACAGAATGATTTTACCTGACACACTCGGAACAGGCGGGGATTCACACACAAGATTCCCGATGGGTATTTCATTCCCTGCAGGTTCAGGGCTTGTAGCGTTCGCAGCCGTTACTGGAAGTATGCCTCTAAACGTACCTGAGAGTGTACTTGTAAGATTCAAAGGTGAGCTTCAGCCCGGAATTACTCTAAGAGACCTTGTTAACGCAATTCCATACTTTGCAATCAAACAAGGGCTTTTAACGGTTGAAAAGAAAAACAAAAAGAACGTATTTAACGGCAGAATCCTTGAAATCGAAGGTGACATCATCAGAAACCTTACAATCGAACAAGCATTCGAACTTGCTGACGCCAGTGCGGAAAGAAGTGCGGCTGCATGTACGGTGGATGTCAGTGAAGATCAGGTTGCCGAATACCTGAAATCAAACATCAAACTTCTTGAAGCCATGATTGAAGCGGGATATGAAGATAAAAGAACTATCCAAAGAAGAATCGACAAAATGAAAGAATGGCTCGAAAATCCAAGCCTGCTTAGAGCGGACAAAGACGCTGAATATGCGGCTGTAATAGAAATCGACCTGAATGAAATAACCGAGCCTATCGTTGCATGTCCGAACGATCCTGATGACGTTGCTACAATTTCCGAAGTACTGGCTGATTCAAACAGACCACACAAAATCGATGAAGTGTTTATCGGAAGCTGTATGACAAACATCGGTCACTACAGAGCCGCCGGTGAAATCCTTCAGGGCGAAGGTCAGGTGCCTACAAGACTTTGGATCGCTCCTCCTACAAAAATGGATAAAGAACAATTAACTGAAGAAGGATATTACGCAATCTTCGGTCAGGCGGGTGCAAGAATCGAAATTCCGGGATGTTCATTATGTATGGGTAACCAGGCAAGAGTTGCGGATAACGCAAACGTATTTTCAACATCAACAAGAAACTTCGACAACAGACTAGGTAAAGGCGCGAAAGTTTATCTCGGAAGTGCCGAGCTTGCAGCAGTAACAGCAATGCTTGGAAGAATACCAACTAAAGAAGAATACCTTGAAATCGTAGAGAAAAAACTTGCAGGTAAAGAAGACAAAGTTTACAAATACCTGTACTTCCATCAAATGCCAGAAGACTACGTAAGAAAAATGCTGAGCTTAACGCTTCAGTAATTTTTCTTCTTTTTTTTCTTTATGATATCAGTCCAATATATAACATTTAACAAATTTCCAATAAAGTGACAGACACCTAAATAAGTTATATTAAACCGATAATTATACCAAAGCCCAAATGACAGCGAACAATATGTAAGGAATAAGAATTGCTTGAAGTGAAGTATGAAGAGGTTAGAGGTAAAAGAATTACATACAATAGAGGAATTAAAAAAAGAAATAAGAAACACTAAAGACGGACGATATTCATTAAGGCTAAGATGTGTGCTGTTAA
>NZ_JBMYAU010000050.1:0-4515 GCF_053994455.1 Nautilia sp.
TAAAGGTAAAACGGGAAGATTCAGACAAAACCTGCTTGGTAAAAGGGTTGATTATTCGGGAAGAAGTGTTATTGTTGTTGGGCCAAACTTAAGAATGGATCAGTGCGGTCTTCCTAAAAAAATGGCGCTTGAACTATTCAAACCGCATCTAATCGGAAAGTTGGAAGAAAAAGGTTATGCGACAACAATCAAACAAGCAAAAAGACATATCGAAGAAAAAACACCTGAAGTTTGGGAATGTTTACAAGAAGTTGTTGATCAGTATCCGGTACTTTTAAACAGGGCGCCGACACTTCACAAACTTTCAATTCAGGCGTTCCATCCGGTACTTATCGACGGAAACGCAATTCAGCTCCATCCGCTTGTCTGTGCGGCGTTCAACGCGGACTTCGACGGTGACCAGATGGCCGTTCACGTGCCTTTGAGCCAGGAAGCGATTGCCGAAGCGAAAGTTTTGATGCTCAGTTCTATGAATATTCTTTTGCCGGCTTCAGGTAAAGCCATTGCGGTTCCTTCTCAGGATATGGTACTTGGAATTTATTACATTTCACTGATGAAAGACGGGGTTAAAGGCGAGCATAAACTGTTTGCTTCCGCCGAAGAAGTGCTTGCGGCATTTGACGAGGGAGCGGTGGATTTACACGCGAAAGTAAAAGTAAAAGTTAAAGGTGAAGTTGTCGATACAACTCCCGGTAGAATGATTTTACACTCAATTGCACCTGATTTCGTACCGATTGAGATGTATAATAAAATAATGAAGAAGAAAGATATCTCAAACCTTGTGGATTACGTATATAAATACGGAGGACTTAAAGTTACGGCTGAATTTTTGGATAATCTTAAAAATTTAGGTTTCAAATATGCGGCAAAAGTGGGAGTTTCCATATCTGCCGCGGATATCGTTGTTCCGGAAGAAAAACAGGAAATTATCAATGCGGCGCTTGAAAAAGTTAAAGAAGTTCAGGAACAGTATAAAAAAGGTCTGCTTACGGATCAGGAAAGATACAACAAAATTATCGATATCTGGACAAAAGCGAACAACGATATTGCCGATAAACTTATGGAGCTTATGAAAAAAGACAAAGACGGATTCAACTCTATTTATATGATGGCCGACTCGGGTGCGAGGGGTAGTGCGTCTCAGATTAAACAGCTTGCCGGTATGAGGGGGCTTATGGCGAAACCTAACGGTGAAATTATCGAAACACCGATTATCTCAAACTTTAAAGAAGGTCTAAACGTACTTGAGTTCTTCATCTCAACCCACGGTGCGAGAAAAGGTCTTGCGGATACGGCTCTTAAAACGGCGAGTGCGGGATACTTGACCAGAAAACTTGTTGACGTTTCACAAAACTTCAGGGTAATCATGCAGGATTGCGGTACTCACGAAGGTATCGAAGTTACAGATATTGCGGACGGTTCTACGCTTGTTGAAAGTCTTGAAGAGAGAATTTACGGAAGAGTGTTGGCGGATGACGTTTACGATCCGATTACAAACGAAGTGCTTTATACCGAAGGTACGCTAATTACTGAAGAAGAAGCGAAAGAGATCGTTAGAAAAGGTGTAAAATCCGTAAAAATCAGAAGTACTTTAACATGTAAAGCGCCTAAAGGTATCTGTGCCAAATGTTACGGTATGAGTCTGGCTGAAAGAAGACTTGTAAAAGTCGGTGAGGCCGTAGGTATTTTGGCTGCTCAGTCAATCGGTGAGCCTGGAACACAGCTTACACTTAGAACATTCCACACAGGCGGTATTGCCGGTTCAACCCAGGAAGAGAGACAAATCGTAGCTGAAAAATACGGATATATCAGATACTATAATATTGAGACATACGACAGAGACGGCAAAAAAATCGTTGCAAACAGAAGAAACGCGGCGGTATTATTGGTTGAACCTAAACTTAAAGCCCCGTGCGACGGAATTGTAAGAATCGAAACGCAGCACGAAGAAGTGCTTGTTGAAATCGAATGTGACGACGGAAGCGTAAAAAGATACTCTTTAAGAAAAAACGATATCGTTAAGGGTACCGAACTTGCAGGTATTGCGGGTAAAACCGAAGGAAAACTTTATATCCCTTACAAAAACGCAAGGGTCAGCAAAGACGACGCTATAGTCGAAGTTATTAAAGAAGCATGGTATATCCCGCAAAGGATTCCATACGGTGCCGAGCTTAAAGTTGCGGATAACGAGCCGGTTCCTTTAAAAGTCGAGGCGAAAGCCAGCGGTATGGTTAAATATTATAAATTAAGCGGTGATCATCTTGAGAGAATTTACGATATTAAAGCCGGAACCGAAATCGGGTTTGACAACGAGTATAAAGGTCTGTTTGCCGTAATCGTTGATGAAAACGACAGGGAAGCGGACAGATACTATATAGTAAGAGGAAGTAAAATCCTTGTTGACGACAACGCTAAAATCAAATCCGGTGATTTAATCGCCGAGCCTATTAAGGGTGAAAGCAAAGTAATTGCCGAGTGGGATCCGTTTGCGAATCCGATTTTAGCCGAGGCTGACGGTGTGGTTAAATTCGAAGACGTTATCGACGGGTTTACGGTAACCACTCAGGTGGATGAATTAACGGGTGAATCAAGAATTATCGTAAAAGAGTATCTGCCAAAAGGTTATCAGCCGAGAATTCTTCTTGCGAATAAAGAAAAAATATTCGAATACGTGCTTGAGCCTAAAACGGTTATTCACGTTCAGGAAGGCGCCGAGGTTAAACAGGGGGACATTTTGGCCAAAACGCCGAAAGCCGTTGCAAGAAGTGCGGATATTACAGGGGGTCTTCCGAGGGTTAACGAACTGTTTGAAGCAAGAAGACCTAAATCGCCGGCAATTATCAGCGAAATTGACGGTTATGTGAAATTCGGAAAAACCGTAAGAGGTAAACAAAGACTGATAGTCGAAGGTGAAACAAGCGTAAAAGAATATCTTGTACCTCAGGACAGACAGATACTCGTACATGAAGGCGACTTCGTACACGCAGGCGAGAGACTCACCGACGGTATTATTTCAAGTTATGATATTTTAAACATCCTCGGTGAAAAAGCGCTTCAGCAGTATATTGTTGCGGAAGTTCAAAAAGTGTACAGACTTCAGGGGGTTAACATTAACGATAAACACATCGAACTTATCGTTAACCAGATGTTAAGACAGGTTAGAATCCTTGACAGCGGGGATACCAAATTTATCGAAGGCGACTTGGTAAGTAAAAAAATATTTAACGAAGAAAACGAAAGAATTAAAAAATTCGGCGGTGAGCCTGCAATTGCCGAGCCTATGCTTGTAGGTATCACAAGGGCTGCGATTCAAAGTGATAGCTTTATCAGTGCGGCTTCATTCCAGGAAACAACAAGGGTTCTTACGGAAGCGAGTATTCAAGGTAAGTTCGATTATCTTGAAGATTTTAAAGAAAATATCGTTCTTGGTAGGGTTGTTCCTGTCGGTACGGGTATGTTCTATCACCATGACAGGGATTTGAAACTTGATCACAGCAACGAATAATGCTCAAAAATCTCCTTTTTCCTTTTTTTTTCTTTTCCTTTTTGTCAGCTTACAGTTTTGTCGGAATTAATTTAAACGGTTCGTCGTTTTATACTGCCGGCGGAGGTTTTGGATTCAGTGTGGGGCGACAGGAAGGGAATAAAAGACTTTATTCAGATGTAGCTGCAATATCTTATGATGACAATTATTGGCTGAGTTATTATGCGATAGGGTTCGATTATTTTTTTACAGATGATCAATTGAAACCATATTTTGGAATGACGGCGGATTATGTTAGTATTGAAAATGATGAGAATAATTTTAAAGACAATACCGAAGGTTTTTCATTTAGAAGCGGTCTTTTATACAGTGTCAATGATTATTTTAATGTAAATTTTACGGGAGAAATAATTTTTTTAAATAATTACAAAAGCATAAAGAATATTAATTTAAGTTTGGAATACAAATTTAACAGAGAGGATATTGGTATTATATATTTTCCTTTTTAACAGGAAATATCGATTTGTAAAATCTCCTAAAATTTGATATTATTTCACACTAAAAAAGTTAGTAAAATCACAGAAAAAGGAAAGCTATGCCTACTATAAACCAATTAGTTAGAAAAGGTAGAAAACAGGTAATTAAAAAATCAAAATCACCTGCGCTTGTAAGTTGCCCTCAAAGAAGAGGAGTTTGCACAAGAGTATATACTACTACTCCTAAAAAACCTAACTCGGCTTTGAGAAAAGTTGCAAAAGTTAGACTTACTTCAGGTTATGAAGTAATTAGTTACATTCCTGTTGAAGGTCATAACCTACAAGAACACAGCATTGTGCTTGTTAGAGGTGGTAGGGTAAAAGACTTACCGGGGGTTAAATATCACATTGTCCGTGGTGCTCTTGATACTGCCGGTGTTAAAGGAAGAGTTCATTCAAGAAGTAAATACGGAACTAAAAAAGCTGACGCCGGTAAAAAATAATTTATTAAAAACAGCTAGTTAAATAAGAGGTATATAAGTTTTAGTTGGTTTT
>NZ_JBMYAU010000051.1:0-4089 GCF_053994455.1 Nautilia sp.
ATAACCGTAAAAGATTGCATTCTTATTTAGGTTATATGTCACCGGTTGAATTTGAACAAAAAATATTACATTCTGAAAATAACACAGAAAATTTAAAAAAAGTGTCCTAAAAAGTGTTGACAGATCATTTATTGATTTCTTCTTTTTTGTCTTCATTAAATAAATCTATTATTTTTTTAGCAAGAGTTTCGGCATCTCTTACACTTAATCTTTTATAATCCTTTTTGCTGTGTTTAAATTCACCAAGGACTTTTTTTATGCTTTTTTTTGTTTTTTTATTTGTATATTTAACTTCAAAAACCTTTTTGTTACCTCTTTTGACAAGATAAAGATAATTACCAAGATAAATACTCTTTTTATTACCAAAATCAATTTCAAATAATTCATTTTGAGTATATTTTGCCATTTTAAAACCTTTTTGCCAACAAATAGTCCTACTAAACGAATTATATCAAAAAGGTCCTATCGTTTGGTCCTACAAAAATCGCCTTTGAAAGATTTTTTAATAAAAATCATAAAATCATTTTTAATGTCAAATAATTTGACAAAGTTCTGTAACTACGCAAAAAGTGAAAGAAGTTATCTTTTGAAATGCCCTAAAATTGATAAGTAATTTTTATAAATCGGTTCATCAACGTACAGCCCGTTCACGGTGAACGGGCCTTCTTTTTCAAATCTTTCGACTATCATTTCGGCAAATTCGATGTCTTCTTCAAATATTTTATTCGCTATTTCGCACTGGGCGGGTGTAATACAGCCGACTCCCTGCATACCTAAATTTTTCTGAAGCAAACACCATTTTTTAAAGCCTTCGAGATCCTTGTATTTCTGATATACAAAACCCACGGGTGTTATATTCATATATCTTGATGTCAGGGAAAAGTCGGCTAAAATTTTGTGAATAAGCGGATTGTCCGTCCGTATGACGGAATGGGGGACGTTCAGTTCGTTAAGCAGATCGTAAATCCCTATATAAAACGTCGTAAGTTTCGGATGGGTCAGATCCCTTAAGTTGAAAAAAGCCTCTTTGGTTTCTATAGAGGCGTGTATTTCCTTATCCGTAAGCATAAATACGTCGTCTATTTCTTCGATACTGTTGACTTTTGGAATTCTAAAAGCGTTGAAGCTGAATCCGTCTAAAAATTTAATGTCTTCAATTCCTCCTTCGTTCAGCGCGTTTACCCTTATGACAATTTCTTTATCTGTGCTTTTAACGTTTGATAAAAAAACTCCCAACATTATCCTGGCTATTTCTTTTTTATCTTCCGGCACTCCGTCTTCAAGATTGAGCATAATGACATCGGCGGGAAGTTCGTCTATTTTGTTTAAATGTTTAATCTGATGTCCGCTTACCATAATTACGCTTTTTTTTGCCGTTTTTACGGTTGTAAAATCATTCGGTTTTATCAGGTTTAAAGCTTTGTTAATATCGTTGTTTTCGACAATTTTTTTTAAAAAATCAGTGTTTTCGAAAATCATTTCAGTCCTTCGATTTTAAATAAAGAAGTATGGCTTTTATTTCGTTATCGGTTAAATAGTTGTATTTCGGCATTATGTTGAGGTATTTAAGGGGCGATGAAGGGTGTTTTTTTAAATATTTTTTTAATTTTATCCGTTTGAATAAAATTTTTTTAAACCACTCAAAAGTTAAATTGTGAAATTTTTCCGTTTTGATAACCGTTTTTTCGCCTTTGGAATTTATAAATGAGGTTATGATTTTTCCTTCCCCCTTTATACCGTGACATTTTGCGCAGCTGATGCCTCTTGGGTTGTTGTAAAGCATTTTGCCGTATTCAAGGTTTGTAATAAACCATTCTTCGTTTTTTGCGTAAACCAAAACGAACAGAGCGGTAAAAAACAGACGAATTAACATTAACCTTCACCTTTTATGTTAAAATTTCAAATATTTCTCATTTTATCAAAAAGGAAAGATAATGACAATTCTTGATGGAAAAAAACTCTCCGAAAAAATAAAAGACGGTTTAAAGACGGATGTCGAAAAACTTAAAGCCGAAGGAATCACCCCCGGTCTTGCGGTAATTCTCGTAGGAGACGATCCGGCAAGCCATACGTATGTGAGAATGAAAAGAAACGCATGCCAGAAAGTGGGAATTTACAGCGTTGTACATGAATTTCCCGAAAGCATTACCGAAAAGGAGCTGCTCTCGACCATTAAAATGATTAATGAAAACCCCAATATCCACGGGCTTTTGATTCAGTTGCCGCTTCCGAAACATATTGATACGACCAAAGTTCTCGAAGCGGTGGATCCGAGTAAGGACGTTGACGGTTTCCATCCTTACAATATGGGAAGGCTTGTTGAGGGGCTTGATACGTTCGCCCCTTGCACACCCCTCGGTGTTATGGAAATATTTGAAGAGTATGATATTGATCTCAAAGGTAAAGACGTATGTGTTGTGGGGGCGAGCAATATAGTGGGCAAACCTATGTGGGCGCTTCTCGTAAACGCCTGGGCGACGGTGGATATCTGTCATATTGAAACGAAAGATCTTAAATCCCATACCAAAAAGGCGGATATCGTTATCGTAGGAGTCGGAAAACCGAATCTTATAACGGCGGATATGGTAAAAGAGGGTGCGATTGTTATCGATATAGGTATTAACAGACTTGAAGACGGCAGATTGGTAGGGGATGTCGATTTTGACAACGTAAGTAAAAAAGCTTCATATATTACGCCCGTACCGGGAGGGGTAGGGCCGATGACGATAGCAATGCTTCTTAAAAACACGGTTAAAGCCGCAAAAAAATTTTTAAAAAGAGGTTAAATGAAAGAGAAACTTAAGAAATTTTACCATTGGTCCAATACATGGACGGGTACCATTGTAATAGTTTTATTAATAATATTCTTTTTAGCCCAGGCGTTTGTGATTCCGAGCGGCAGTATGAAAAGAACGCTTCTCCCAGGAGACGCGCTGTTTGCCAAAAAGTTTGCCTACGGTGTTCCGATTCCCCATATTCCATGGCTTGAAATTCCCGTACTTCCAGATTTCAGGGGTGACGGGCATTTAATAGACGGTCCGAGACCCAAAAGGGGGGATATCGTAATATTCAGATGGCCCGTTAACGTTAAAATGCATTTTGTAAAAAGATGTGTGGCTGTTGGCGGCGACAAACTTATGGTAAGAAATAAAAATCTATACCTTAGAATTCAAAACAGCGATAAACAGACCGTTGAATTTGCCAAAAAAATGTATGCGGGCGTTGTTGATATGAACGGTGAAAAATGGGTTAAAAACCCTTATATGAAAGACCATCCCGGAATCCATCATGATCATCCGCACGTCGATTTTCCTGAAGAGGTTGTTAATTACGGACCTATAATTGTTCCGAAAGACAATTATTTTATGATGGGGGACAACAGGGATCACAGTAACGACAGCAGATTCTGGGGTCCTGTGCCTTATAAACTTATAGTAGGTAAACCGTGGTTTATTTATATGAGCTGGGTTATGCAAAAACCGGGGGAAGACGAAGCGGAAAACTGTCCTAATTACACGATAAGGTGGAACAGGGTAGGGAAAACTATTGACGAAATCGAAAAAGAACTGAGGGAAGGTAAAAAACCGTATCTGACTGCCGGGTGCAATCCGGATGCGGACCGATAAAAAATAAGGGCGGAACTTGGAATTTTTTATTATTAAATATTCGGCTTTGGCGTTTGCGTTTGTCATGGCAATAGTCGGGCACGAGATTATGCACGGGCTTGTAGCGAAACATTATGGGGACTTGACGGCGACTTATGAAGGAAGGCTCAGTATAAACCCCTTAAAGCATATCGATCCTTTCGGCAGCGTGGTTTTTCCTTTAATTCTTTTTGTCTCCCAAAAACTCGCGGGGGTGGCGGATCCTATAGTTTTCGGATGGGCTAAACCTGTGCCCGTGAATATTTTTACAGTTGTAAACAGAGGCGGTTATATCGGAGCTTTTAACGTATCAATCGCCGGTGTGGTATATAACTTTACGCTTGCGGTTATTGCGTCGACGCTTATCGGTGTTGTAGGAAAACCGGATGGGTTTTTAACTCTTTTTTTGTATATGTTTTTAATGTATACGGTTTTGATTAACGTT
>NZ_JBMYAU010000052.1:0-2945 GCF_053994455.1 Nautilia sp.
AAGACATTGAAAACATAGAACTTAAAAACGACGGGCTTATAATTGACGTAACGGCAAAAGCCGACACAAAAAAAATAGAAAAACTCAATGAAGAAGCGATAATTGTAAGCGGATGCGGCAAAAGCATCACATCAAACCTAAACATAGACCCTTCACAAATTGAAGCCGAAAAAATCAAATCACAAAGAACAATCTCGCCTTTTGAAATTTCAAAACAGATGAGTAAATTTTACAATTCCTGCCCCCTTTACGAACAGACAGGCTGCGTACATACGGCAAGACTCTATTTTGATAAAAACACATATTTTGACGCGGAAGATATTGCCCAACATTCTACAGTGGATAAAGCAGCCGGAAAAGCAATCTTAGCGGGATTGAATCCGGCTGATGGTATAATGATGGTAAGCGGAAGGCTCAGCAGTGAAATGATTGTAAAAGCCGTAATGCACAAAATCCCTATTTTAATTTCAAGAACCGCCACAACGTGTCTTGGGGCGAAAATAGCAGATACGTTTAATCTCACGCTTGTAGGATTTGCAAGGGGGGATAAAATGAATGTTTATACGCATGACTGGAGAATCATTGAAAGTTAAAAGTTAAAAGTGAAAAATGAAAAATGAAAAATAAAAAGTGAAAAATCAAAAATTAAGAATAAGCAAACCCGAACATTTGAAAAGCAACAGGATAAAAAATCAAGGAGAAAAAATGGAAAAAGTAAAAGAGCTGATTGAAAAATACAAAAACGAAGAAAATAAACTCACCTGTGCAAAAGCTTACGTGGTTGCGAAAAAGGCTAGAGTTGAGCCTATTATCGTCGGAAAAACGGCGGATGAAATGGGTGTAAGAATTACCGATTGCGGGCTCGGGCAGTTTGGAAAACTTGATTTTACCGACAATTACGAAAAAGAGATAATTGACGAACTTCAGAAATTAGCAGATGAGAAAAACAGGGTATTTTGCAAAGACGCAAGAAAACTTGCCGAAAAATACAACCTCAAAAAAGTAAGAAGTGCCATTAAAGATAACGGATTTGATATAATATACTGCGAATTAGGCGTTTTCAGAGAAAAAAAACGCCCCCGCGCATATATTAAAACAAAAATATGGATAGAAGACAATAAAGGAAATCTGCTTTTTGGAAAAGGAAAAACGGAAATTTTAGAACTTATCGAAAAAGAAGGCTCAATCGCAAAAGCGGCTGAAAAAATGGGTTTAAACTACAAAAAAGCCTGGAATCATATTAAAATATTGCAGCAAAATCTTGAAGACGAACTTGTAATTTTAGAAAAAGGTGTAAAAGGCGGAACAAAACTGACCGAAAAAGCAAAAGAATATATAAAAGTATACAAACAGCTTGAAGAGGAAATTCAGGATTTTGCAAACAAACGCTTTAAAGAGCTTTATTTAAAAAAACTTAAAGGAAAAAAATGACCGTTTTAGATAACATATCATTTTCCGAAGCGCTTGAGCTATGCCTGAAAAACGCAAAACCAAAAGAAATCAGCGAAAATATTTACATAAATGAAGCAATAAACAGGGTTTTGGCAAAAGATATCATAGCAAGAAGAAACTCCCCAGTTTTCACCAATTCGGCAATGGATGGATTTGCCTTTAAACATTCACCAAATAAAAAACTAAAAGTAATAAAAACCATATACGCAGGTGAAAAATATGAAGATTTTGAAATAAAAGAGGATGAATGCGTCCGAATTATGACTGGTGCGAGGGTGCCTGAAAATCTAGATACGGTAATCCCGATTGAAAAATGCGAAGAAGTCACCGACGAATATATAATAATCCCTGAAATAAAAAAAGGCTCAAACGTCCGTCTTAAAGGAGAAGAAATAAAAAAAAGCGAAGTTTTGCTAAAAAAAGGCGAAACCGTAACTCCTGAAATCATAGCAATGCTCGTAAGCCAGGGAATCGTAAACATACCCATATATACGAAGCTCAAAATCGCAATACTTTCAACCGGAAACGAGCTGAAAGAACCTTGGGAAAATGCGGATGAAGAGGAAATATACAACGTAAACTCATACTCGATTCAAGCCCTTTTAAAAAAACATGGCTTTGAAAGCGACATAATTGGACTAATTCCCGATTCCCTTGAAAAAACAGTGGGATATATTAAAAACTTAAAAAACCGATACGACGTAATTATCACAAGCGGAGGGATAAGTTTCGGGGATGCGGACTTTTTATACGAAGCCTTTAAACAAAACGGATTAAAAGAATTTTTCCACGGCATTATGGTAAAACCGGGACGTCCTACAATGGCAGGAATTATGGAAAACACGTTTGTTTTTGCAATGCCCGGAAATCCTCTTAGCGCATATATAAATACGTTCGCACTGGCAATTCCCACATTAAGAAAACTCTCAGGAGCCGGTAATTATTATTTCCAAACGGTAATTGCCAAAAACAAAAGCGATTTTAAAGTAAATTCCAAAAAAGACCACACAATACTCGGATATTATGAAAACGGTGAATGGAAGGTATTTAACGGGTATAAATACGGCTCGGGAATGCTAACTCCTTTAATAAAAAGTAATTCTTTAATGCTTTTAAACAAAGGAAAAGAAACTGTAAAAAAAGGTGAAGTGTTAAAAATTATCACTTTCAATTCACAATTCAGTAAAAAAAACTTTATTTTTAACCCAAATTGCTAGTAGGGAAAGGATTAAAAATTGCATAGAGCTCCATAAAAAGCTTTGGGAGGTTTTTTATGGAGCAAAGAATTATAACAATTTTTTATTTAATTGACGAATATTTAAAGATTATGGGGATAAAAGACGATGTCAGGGCAAAAGTATCAAATAGTGAGATTCTTTTAGTAGGATATATTGCAGTGAGTGATTTTAACGGGAATTACTATAAAGCATATAACTATTGTAAAATGCTAAGGTTTGTAAAGATGCCTGAATATTCAAGATTTATCCGAAGAA
>NZ_JBMYAU010000053.1:0-5150 GCF_053994455.1 Nautilia sp.
GATGTATGAGATGATATTAGGTGTTGTAATCGGATGTTTTAGTGCGGCTATAGGTATGTGGCTTTACTTTGAAGTTGAATACAGAAGGAGAAAGAAAAAAATTTGGAAAGGAAGACTATGATGGGAATTATGATTGTGGAAAAAGTAGTGGTTAAAAGACCTGTGATGATAGTTAAAAAGATAAGTTTTAAAGAGGCAAAAGAGAAAATTTTGGATGAAGCAATAAAAACGGAAGATGTTGAACTTATCGGAGCTTTGACATTGCTTCTTAATACTATTGAAAGGAAAAGAAATGGCTAAGAGAAAAAAACCGGAAGTAAAGGTTAAAAAAATTACAAGTTTAAAAGAAGCCGACTTGGTTCTTAAAAGACTTGCCGAATTAAATAACAGCATAAAAAAAATCGAGGCTGAAACTGATGACAAAATAAACGAGATAAAAGAAGCGGCTAAAAAAGAAGCTGAACCGATTTTACAGGAAATTGAGGCACTGGAACATTCTTTAGCGGTTTATAGCGAATACAACAAAGAAGAGCTGTTTAAAGACAAAAAGACAATTGAGCTGACTTTTGGATTGTTTGGATTTAGGCAATCTACGAGTATCAGCATTAAGAAAAATACTCTTGAGCTTTTAAAAGAACACGGATTTAAAGAAGCAATAAAAATAAAAGAGAGTGTAAATAAAGAAGTAATGAGAGAGTGGTCGGATGAGAGGCTTAGTCTTGTGAATGCAAAAAGGGTTGTAAAAGATTCTTTTTGGGTTGAAGTTAAAGAAAATCCAGTAGATTTAAAGGAGTAGAAAATGGCTTTTATTGAGTGTTTAAATGAAATTTTAAAATACGAGGGAACATATTCAAATCATAAAGATGACATTGGTGGAGAGACTTTTAGAGGTATAAGCAGATTTTACCACAGCGATTGGGACGGCTGGGAAATAATTGATATGGTAAAAGAGACAATCGATGGAATTAAAATCCTAAAAACCGGAGATATTACTCCGGCTCTTGGTAGTGTTTATAACGATAAACTTAATCAGCTTGTGGCTTTGTTTTACAAAGAGGAGTTTTGGGACAGAATCAAAGGGGATGGGCTATCTGAAATTGATGAAGAGTTAGCTTGTGAAGTTTTTGATATGGTGGTGAATATGGGAGTGAGAGCCGCAATTAAAAACCTTCAAAAAGCGATAAACGCAACTTATCAAAACTACATTGATGCAAGAGTTGAGATAGCGGAAGACGGAGTTTTTGGAAAGGTAACCGAAAAACATTTAAAAGAGCTTAAAGAGCATGAGTTGATTACGGAACTGATAGAATATTTTAGAAAATACAGGGCTTTAAGATATGCGGAGATTGTAAGACACAATCCAAATCAAGCGGTTTTCATTTACGGATGGTTGAAAAGGGCTTTAAAGGTTAGCTAACACCCCACAAGCGGGGACCCCAAAGAAAAGAACTCTTCTTAAAGCTCCTTGCGGGGAGCTTGATAGAGGAGTTTAAGGAGGAGAAATAATGACAAAGAAACAAAAGAATTATAAAAAGGCTCTTTTAAAATTGGTCCATACTTCTAAAATGTATAAAGAAGTGTATGCAAACGATAGAGAGCTTTGGGAAGAGTTTTTGAATAATAATTATGGAGTTAAAAGTTCAAAATATCTTAGCATTAGTGAGCTTGAAGGGTTAGTGGATTTCTTAAATTACAGAACTACAAAAATAAAAGTAGAACCGGCTACAATGAATCAGATAAGATATATGAACCACCTATGGAATAAAAAAGGGAGAGTTAAAGGCGTGTTCGGGCTTTTGAAGTTTATACGAGGGAGAATGGGGTTTGATGTGCTGAAACTCAAAGATTTGACAAAAGAACAAGCCACAAAAATAATAATCGGGCTTGAGAAATTAAGCCCCAAAAAACCTGACGGTTTCTCGGGGACCCCTTAACTATACCCTACAAAATCTGGTGATTTTGCGGGAACCCCTTAATTTTTACAAAAACATGTCTTTTCGGAAAGCCCCACCTTTGTGGAATTATAACATAAAGGTGGGGAAATGATTTGTCCTAAATGCGGATTTGAAAAAACAAAGGTTTACGGAACGAGAAAAGGTCTTGTAAATGAGAGGTTTAGAGAGTGTCCAAAATGCGGATATAGGTTTATTACAAGAGAAGTTATAAAACAGGATAGTTTGCCATTTGAGTATATAGAATATCTTAAAGAGATTGGGGAGATTGAAAAAGATGATAAAATTCAATAAAGGAATATTATGAGAAACATTGAGCTTTTTAATGTATATGTGGCTAAGATTTTTGATAGGTTATATGAGGAATTTCCTTTGGGTGTTGATATTGAAATATGTAAATTCGTAGATAAAGAAATTGACCCCTTTAGTTTGGAAGTTCCAAAAGAGTGTGAGATACTTGAACATACTTTTTATTTTTTAAGAGATGAAGGGTTTATCAGATTTAAAGAGGGAAATAATCACTATTTTTTAGGTGTTACTCTAACTTCAAAAGCCTTAACTCTTTTAAAACAAACCCCAAAATCAGTAAAAGAAAACATCAGTATAATTGAAACGATAAAGCATTGGCTAAGAGAAGGGAATATGGAACTTGTAAGAAAATCGGTTGATATGTTTTTTAAGATGATATTAGAATAACTTCTCAAGATAAAACCCTACCGCTTCAAGTATCTCTTCTTTTACTCTTTTACAATAATTACTTCCTCTGCAAATTCACATTTATATCTTTCAATGTTAAAAAACGGACATTCTAATATTTCGGAATTATTTTCAAAAATGTAAGATAAAAAAGATTCTTTTAATGAGTCCTTATAAAGATAAGGATTAAAGTTATCGGGTTTGTAATATTTATCGATATGTTTGCAAGGAAATGTCTGAATTACTTTATTTATTTTTTTTAATTTTGATTGGGGTTTCTCATCGGTAATTCTAATTACAAAATCTCTATGAGAAGAAAAAAAATCTTCATAATAGTTTATTTGAATTTTTTTGCAAAAATTTGCACAATTAGAAACATTTTGTGCAACACTTGCACATTTTACTATTGCTTCAAATTCATAAATATTTGGCTCAAATAATAGACCTTTTTTATAAAAAAATGCTCCTTTTAAACCTTGCGTTAATTTTATTAAGTTTACAAGTCCTACTAAATCTGAAACTTTTTTTTCAAATCCGACTATATGATAGGTTTTATTTTCAATATTAATTTTTTTATTTGGATATTTGCTGATTTCAATTAAAATTGCAGGATATTTCACAGAAGATGTTTTAGCTATTAGTGCAATATATTCAAAATTTTGAAATGTCGGATAAGTGGTTTGAATAATTTCATTCATCAAGTTTCCTTAAAAAGTTTTCCAAAATTATATCAATTTCTTCTTCAACCGCTTTTGGATATATATAATCATCTCCTTCTTTTACGATAGGTAAAAACTCTCTTGCCGGAATTTTGGCCGAGCGGTTTTTGCCAGCAAGTCCTCCGAACTGATGAATAGCCGCATACTCTACATTTGTTCCAAGCACAAGCTTATTTTTGCTTGCTTCAAAATCTATACTCTCAGCCAAATGACCTCTGTTTTGAAGGATTTTTTTATAGCCTTTTTTTGCTTTTTGTTTTTTTGTGGAGTCTTTAAGCGGAGTCCATGGTTTGCCTAAGAAACTTTCACTTTCAAAGTTTTCTTCCACTATGTCAATTAGAGTATGTCCGATTTGATTAAATACAGGCGTTAAATCTCCGAGGTTTTTTTGAAGTTCGGATAATTTATCGGTTATGTTTTCTTCAAGTTTTACTTCTACTTCAAAGCTCATTTTTCAATCTTTATTAATGAAATATTGTTTTTTGAGAGATGTTTTAGTGTGGATATTGTCATGGTTATATTTGATATAGTTTTCAATGTCAGTTCATCAAATGGGGTATTGCATACAGGGCAATTTGTGGCTTTTTGTTCTTTTTTCAGGTTTATTTGAATTTGGGAATTACAATTTTGGCATTCAATTTCAAGATAATCTATTTGATTTAATGGAAGTTTACAAATTGTTTGTAACATTTTTACTCCTTTTTTTGTATAATTATAGTGTAAGTTGAATAGATAGCGGGTTTGTGGTAGCCTCCACATTAAAAAAAGGTCATACCCGCATCTATTCAAATAGCTTTTTGTTAAAATACATTAAAATCCCTTCTCTTCTTTTGTCTAATTGTTTTAATTTAGTTATTTTAAAAAATGTCCAAAACAAACTTCCGTCTCGTTTTAATTCCGTTATAGCTACCGTGTTTTGAGTTTTTTCCTTGAAAAGTTTTATAAATCTATATCTTTTTTTGAAATATTTTTCATTCTTATTTTTAGACTTATGAGCCCAAATTTCATCAGGTTCTTTTAATGTAGGCAGTATATATTTTGCAAAAGTTTCTCTCACATCGTTTTCTTTTACTAAGTGGGCTAATAATTTTTCATCTATTAAAACATCAGTAATAGGTGTTTTTACTTTTATCTCTTTTTTATCTCCTAAAATCTCTTTTTTCAGAATTTCTAAAGCTTCTTTTTTATCTTTTGCTTTGGGAAGCTTTGGTGGAGCTGGAGGAAGGTTTTGAAGTTTTATTTTCTCAGCACTTGGCAAATTAAAATCTTTGTAATTAGTATTTGCTTTTGTCTCAATATCTTTATCGGTAAATCTATCAAAAAACCTTCCCTCTCTTACATCATATGCCCAGTCCTTATCAACTGCGTTTTTTGGTAAGTTTTTTTTATCTGTGGGAGTTACTTTTTTATGAGCCGGAATTGCTCTAACACGGCAGCGGCAGTTCCAGCCGTTTGGTGGATAGTGAGTTTCCCAAAACGGGTCGTCTTTTGGTAAGATAGTTCCGTGTAATGCTCTGTGGCTTGGTCTTGTTTTGTTATCCAGAATTGCTATATATTTTAGATATTTTACATTATTATCTTCATAATATTTTTTTGCTTTTGCAACCTGATATGAAACCCTTGCGTTTGTATAAAAAATTGTTTTTAATCTTTTTGTGCCTACAAATATTTTTTTAATTTTTCCGGTTTTAGGATTACGAACTTCAACTTCTCCCCACCATCCTTTTTTAATAAGTATCGGTTTTATGTTTTTCTTCCAACTTTGAAACGAAAGGCCGTTTTT
>NZ_JBMYAU010000054.1:0-26853 GCF_053994455.1 Nautilia sp.
TATAAAGTAATAGAAACTATCGGTTGTGCCAAAAATAATATTGAATTGGAATTATTAATTTCCAAAGCCAAAGAGAGATTAAAAGAGTTACAGCCTACTTTATTTGATTTATATGAAGAAAAAGAAGAAATTTTAGGCAAAAAAGTAGAGTTTATAGATATAGACAACGATATCATATTTTCAATCGGCGGAGAGTTGATATTCGGGAAAATTATTAAAGATTTAGGATGTGAGGATTATTTTAAAAAAGTAAAAATCAGAAAGCTTGAAAAGAGATTCGAATATTTCAAAGATTTGGTTATTTCAAGGATATTGTATCAGGGAAGTAAATTATATTTTATAGACTACAGGAAACTTTTCAGAAGAAAAAACGATATATCTGTTTACAGTGTTTACAGACTGCTTGATAAGCTTTATTTTACGAAGTTAAAAAATGAACTTGAAAAGTGTGTATTTAAACATACTTTAAAACTTTTAAACAATCAGCTTATCGTAACTTTTTACGATGTAACCACGTTACATTTCGAAAGTGAGAGTGAAGACGATTTAAGAAGGATTGGATTTAGTAAAGAAGGAAAATTAAACAGACCTCAGATTCAGATAGGTTTATTAACTACGATAGAAGGTTATCCATTAGGTTATGAAATATATGAGGGAAACAGATTTGAAGGTCATACCTTAATAGAAAGTCTAAAAACAATTGAGAAAAAATTTAATCTAAAACATAAACCGATAATCGTAGCCGACAGGGGAATGCTTAACAATTGCAATTTAATAGAACTTGACAATAACGGATACAAATACATAATCGGTGCGAGAATCAAATCTTTAAAAGAGGATTTAAAATCTAAAATAGCTTCTTTAAACTTTAAAAATGACAGTGATACCAAAGAGATTATTTTAAATGAAACACTGACTTGCAGTCCTAAAAATAAGTCAAATAAAAACAATCAAGAAAAAAACTTAAAAAAGCATATTTCCCAAAGACTGATACTCTCTTTTTCAACTCAAAGAATGAAAAAAGACAGATACCTAAGAGACAAAGCCATTGAGAAACTTGAAAAAAAATTAAACGATTCGATTAAATTCAAAAAATCGGATTTAAAATTATCCCCTTATGCAAAATTCATTGATTTAGAAACTAAATCTTTAAAAGGTGATAATTGTCAAATTGTTTATAAAATAAACGAAGAAAAAATAAAACTTGACGAAAAATCCCTCCTAAAATAAGAGGTTATCTATATAAATCGGAAAATGAACAATTATAAAATTAACTCACTCTCTTAACGTAGCCACTATTCTTTTAGGTTTTATCAGAAGTTCAAAAGCGTCTTCAATCGTTTTACATACGATATCGGCGTTAATTACGGATTTCACGCTCGCACCCTCGTCTTCTATCACACATACGCCTATATCCGCGGCTTTAAGCATTAAAGCGTCGTTACTGCCGTTTCCTATTGCAAACACTTTTTTAAGGGCTTTTACAAACTCCTCTTTTTCTTTCGTATGTTCAGCGCTTTTTAATATCTTAAGTTTCACTCCGGTATCGTTGAGATTTTCAGCAGCGCTTCCGTGCGTGTCGGAGGTGATTACATATATATCGAAATCTTTTTCCAGTTTTTTCAAATATTCCTTTACACTTTTTTTCACCTCTCCGTCTTTAGCCACCGTGCCGTTATAATCGAGGACAATATTCTCAATTTCTATTTCCCCGACGTTTTGTATATTTAATTTCATAATATTCCTTTTATATCACTTCGTTTAAGCTATAAGTACATTTTAATCCTGCTCACTAAATTGAACAAAAATACACCGACAAAAAAAGAAAAAACAGCACAAAACAATATTAGTGCCAGACACCTTATATTGCATTTGAATATGGTGGTCGCGACAGGATTCGAACCTGTGACCCCTACCATGTCAGGGTAGTACTCTAACCAACTGAGCTACGCGACCTTTTCCGGAATTTTACCAAAAAAATAAAAATATGCAAACATTAAAACTGAAAAATCTATACAAACATCGGCAAAATTGAAAATAGCGAAATCAAAACCGCAGTGCCAGTATACATAATCCACAACCCCTTCCCTTAAAAACCTGTCCAGCAGATTCGACACCGCTGCGGCAAACAGAATGCCGCTTACAAAAGGATGCTTTTTAACGATACCCTCTTTTAAAAACAGATAAAAAAGAGCGGCTATTAAAACAAGCTGTATATATTTAAGATATTCCCCCAAAAAAGCAAACATCGAAAAAGCCACTCCCTTATTTACCGCCAGTATTAAAGATATGCAAGGAGTATGCCATTCGAATCCGCTTAGAAACAAAATTTTTATTATTTGATCCGTTACGAAAACAGTAAAAAAAGCAATAAGAAACTTCAATATTTTCAATTTAAAAATCTCCGTTTTCAAGAAAGCCTGCTTTTAAAAAATTCGGTTAATTTATTTAAAAACTCTTCAGCTTTTTTTTCGTTTTCACCTTCTATAAGAAGCCTTAATTTGTTTTCCGTGCCCGAATATCTCACCAGATGCCTGTATCCGTCTTTTTCTATTTCATTAAATATTTTATCCACCCCTTCTATATTCTCAATCGGAGGTTTTGAAGAAACAAGAAGATTATCCTGAACCTGAGGGTAAAGCTCGAACAGATCAAAAGCCTCGCTCGCCTTTTTACCGCTTTCAGTCAGATACGCCACCGCTTTAAGCGCGCTTACAAGTCCGTCCCCCGTTTTGGCGTAATCGCTGAAAATAATATGTCCGGACTGCTCCCCCCCGAAATTCAGATCCTTTTTCTTCATCAGTTCAAGAACGTGTTTATCTCCAACCGCGCTTCTGTAAACTTTTATTCCGTACCTTTTTAAAAACGTTTCCAAAGCTCCGTTGCTCATAACCGTAACGGCAATACCGCTATTTTTAAGCTTTTGTTTATCATGAAGATAATAAGCCAGTGCCCCTAAAAGTTTATCACCGTGCACTATTTCGCCTTTTTCATCAACTACAACCAGCCTGTCCGCGTCGCCGTCAAAAGCAAATCCTATATCCGCCCTGTATTCGAGAACTTTTCTCGCAAGATACTCCGGATGCATCGCCCCCGAATTTTGATTGATGTTAAACCCGTCGGGTTCGTCGTTAATGGTAATCACATCGGCACCGAGCTCGCTGAATATGGTCGGGGCGACTTTATATGCTGCCCCGTTGGCGGTATCAAGGACTATCCTAATACCCTTTAAATTTACATGTTTGGGAAACGACGATTTTATATGCACTATATACCTTCCTATAACATCGTCTATTCTTTTGCTCTTTCCTATTTCATTTTTTGTTTTCAGCCGAAAATCGTTTTCGAAAAACCTTGTTTCTATAACCTCCTCAAAATTTCTGGAAAGTTTATTGCCTTCCGCGTCAAAAAATTTAATTCCGTTATCATAATATGGATTATGAGAAGCACTTATCATTATACCGCCGTCACACCTCATATCTTCCGTTAAAAACGCAACGGCCGGGGTCGGCATGGGGCCTATTTGTATTACTTCGTAACCTATCGCAGTAAGTCCGCTTACAACAGCGTTTTCAATCATATAACCACTTCTTCTGGTGTCTTTGCCCACTAAAATTTTTCCGGTTTCTTTATTCAAACAGCTGCCGAAAGCTATAGCGATTTTTATAGCTAAAAAAGGATCTAAAAACTCTCCCGCTTTCCCTCTTATTCCGTCCGTTCCAAAAAGTTTCATATGTCTCCTTTTAAAAATGAAATATTTATTTGCAAATTTTACCAAATTTTTATAAAATACGTTTCAAAAAAGGACATAAATGGCAAACGTTAAATCTGCTGAAAAAAGAATAAGACAAACAAGAAAAAGAACCGAAAGAAACAGATATTACAGAACCAGGGTTAAAACAATAACCAAAAACGTTGAAACAGCGGTAGCTGAAGGAAACTATGAAGCCGCACTAAACGCATGGAAAATGGCGAACAAAAAATTCCAAAGCTTCGTAAACAAAGGGATTTTAAAGAAAAACACCGCAAGAAGAAAAATTTCAAGACTTCACCATTTGGTAAAATCAATCGAACCGTCAGCTTAATTTTATCTTTTTCCCCTCTCTCCCCACTAAAAAAATTTAATGTTTTAAAAATGATATAATTCGGAAATCAATAATCCAAAGGTGCGATATGCTGCTTGAAAAATTAAAACCGTTTGTAAAAAAATATGAAGAAATCAACAAAATGCTCAGTTCTCCGGAAATTACGCAGGACATTAAAAAAATGACAAGACTATCAAGAGAGGCGAGAAGCCTTGAACCTATAGTGGAAAAAGCGAAAGAATACGAAAATTTGATTGAAACCGTTGAAGAAGCCAAAATGATGCTCGACGATCCGGAAATGGCGGAACTTGCAAAAGAAGAGCTAAAAGAAGCCGAAGAAAAACTCCCCAAACTCGAAGAAGAGATAAAAATACTGCTGCTTCCAAAAGATCCAAATGACGATAAAAATATTTTCCTCGAAATAAGAGCGGGAACGGGAGGAGACGAAGCGGCTCTGTTCGTAGGGGATCTTCTTAAGGCGTACTTGAGATATGCCGATAACAAAGGCTGGAAAGTCGAAATCGTCAGCGAAAGCAAAAGCGATGCGGGAGGATATAAAGAAATAATATTGCTGATTAAAGGCGAAAGCGTTTATTCGAAGCTTAAATACGAAGGGGGCACACACAGGGTCCAGAGAATTCCCGCAACCGAATCACAGGGCAGAATCCACACTTCGGCCGTAACCGTTGCCGTTATGCCGGAAGTTGACGATGTTGACATAGAGCTTGATCCCAAAGACATTAAAATAGAAGTTATGAGAGCCGGAGGGGCAGGAGGACAGCACGTCAACAAAACGGAAAGCGCCGTGAGAATGACCCATATTCCCACCGGAATAACCGTCTCCATGCAGGATGAAAGAAGCCAGCAGAGAAACAAAGAAAAAGCAATGCAGATATTAAAAGCGCGTGTTTTCGAAAAACTTGAAAATGAAAGATTAGCCGCTATCGGGGAAGCCAGAAAAAGTCAGGTGGGCAGCGGTGACAGAAGTGAAAGAATCAGAACATACAATTACCCTCAAAACAGAATAACCGATCACCGAATCGGACTCACGCTTTACAGGCTCGAACAGATTATGAGCGAAGGGCTGTTTGATGAAATCATAGATCCGCTAATCGCCCATTATCAGGCCGAAGCACTTAAAGAAGCCGGATTATAAAGGCTATTTTAGCTTTCAATTCTCCCCAGGGCTTTCGATTTTATCAAAATCTCCGCATTGCTTACATCGAAAACATCCCCTATTTGTAACTCTTTTAAATCTATGCGTTTGCCGTTTCTCGTTATTTCCGCAAAGCCTTTTTTTTCCCTTTTTTTTGGATTGAGTGTTTCATAGGCGTTTTTAAGGTTGGTAAGTTCTTTTTCCTTAGAAGAGATAATCTGAGCCGTTTTGTTTTTAAAAGTGCTTTTTAAAAGTTCTATCTCTTTTTCAAAAGAGTTTATCTTCATTGCGGGAGAGAGTAAAAAAAGTATATTTTTAAGTTCATCCAATTCTTTTTCTTTTTTTTGTATCCGATTTAAATACGAATGGTTAAACCTTTTTAAAAGAAGCTCACATTCCTGCAGTTTCATATCAAGCTTTTTGACAGGTGAGGATGCGTTTAAAAGCTCTTTTATATGAATAAGTTCTCTTTCTTTTTTTTGGATAAGATGGGATATTTTATAAACAAAAGCGTTTTTCATCTCATCCAGTGTTAAAAGTATTTCGTTTTTATCCGGAAGAGCGATTTCCATGGCGTTGCTCGGGGTTGCCGCTCTCACATCCGCAACAAAATCGCTTATTAAATAATCAATTTCATGACCGACAGCCGAAATAATAGGAGTGGATGCGTTATAAACAGCATCCGCCACGGCCCTTTCGTTAAAAGGCCACAAATCTTCCTTGCTTCCTCCGCCTCTTCCTATTATTATCAAATCAAATCCGCTTCCGTCTTCAAAAACAAATTCATCCGCAAGCTTTATTTTCATGGCAATGTCTTCCGCCGCCCCGTCTCCCTGCACAAGGGCGTTGAAAAGATATATTTCCGTCAGCTGCCATCTTTTACCGGCAATCCTAAGCATATCCTGAAGAGCCGCCCCCGTAGCGGAAGTTACGATTGCTATACGTTTTGGAAATTTCGGAACAGGCTTTTTTTTGCTTTCGTCAAAATACCCGAGTCTGCCGAGTTCTTCTTTTAGCTGTTCGTACGCTTTTTGAAGCGCCCCTATTCCGCTGGGCTCAATACTTTGCGCTATTATTTTATATTCGCCTCTCGGGACATATACGCTCAAAGCCCCGTAAACGTAAACTTTTTCACCCTCTTTTAGTCTGAATTTCATACGTGCGAGATTGCTTCTCCACATAGCACAGTTTACGGAGGAGTTTTCGTCTTTAAGCGTAAAATAAAGGTGTCCCGAAGAGTGATACACCACCTTGCTGACTTCACCCTCCACAAGCACTATTTCAAAATGCGATTCGACTATGCTTTTTATCTGATTGTTAAGCTGTGTTACGCTGATTGGTGTCAAACCGTTTTCCTTTTTATACGCGGGGAAATTTTTACGAGTATGTCGTATGTAATGGTATTAAAATTTTTCACAAACTCTTTTACATCGTCAAACACAACAACCTCTTTTTCAAAACACCCTTTCAAAATCATAGAATCCATTGATATTTTACCAACAGCTTCGGCGTTTTTTAATTTGCACCCGTTTTTAAAATAAGGAAGCCCATCCCCGTATCCTACATCAACGGTTGTAATTTCAATATCTTCGCCGCTCATATACATTTTATTGTAACCGCAGCCCCATCCTTTTTTTAAAACTCTGCTTGATAATACATCAGCTCTCAGCTCCATTACCGGTTTATATCCTTCAATCCCGCCGTATAACGCAATTCCGGGCCTTACGTAATCGAACGTATCGGGAAGTTTGTCAAGTGCGTACGAGTTTGCAATATGAAAATACGGGATTTTCATTTCATTTTTTTTACAAAAATTTTCAACTCTGTTTTTAACATCTTTAAATCTTTCATATTGTATAAACATATCGTTCGCCGTCTCATCGGCACAGCAAAAATGCGTAAAAACGCCTCTTAACTCAAATTCTTTTTCTTTAATAATCTCCAAAGCTTTTTCAAGTTCATCCGCTAAAACACCGTTTCTGTGCATTCCGGTATCTATTTTTAAATGAATATAAGGGTGTCTGTTTTTTTTAAGCTGTTTTAAGGAGTTTATACAATATGAAAAATTTCTGGCGCTTCTTCCCGTGTGCGGGAAAAATATAATTATTTCATCAAACAGGTTTTTAACCACTTCCGCTTCGTCGTTGTTTTTAACACAGACCTTTTTGACACCCCATTCCTTAAGCATTTTAGAAAAATTTATAATTCCGTGTCCGTATGCGTTGTCTTTAATTACCGCTAAAATATTAGGATTAATTTTTGAAATTTTGTCAAGGTTGTCAAAAAGATTTTCTTTGTGAAGATAAACGGTAGCCATAATCAGCCTTTTGTTTTTGGGGTATAACCCCGAAAGAGGGATTATTTTGTTTTTAGGGGTTTGATTGCGTCAAACGGATTTTCGATTACTCTGTGTCTGTCCACTACGTAAGGTATAAGTGCGACCTGTCTTGCTCTTTTAATAGCTTTAGTAACCATATCCTGGTGTTTTTTACAAGTACCTGTAAGTCTTCTTGGCATAATTTTATATCTCTCGGATAGAGAATATTTAATTAAGTCAAGATCTTTATATCCGATGAAATCCACTTTCATTTCGCAGTATTTACATCTTTTTTTTCCGTATTTTTTCTTTGGATCCGCTGCCATTATTTATCCTTTAAAATGGTATTTCTTCGTCATCTATGTCGATTGACGGTATATTGTTTTGATTTTGTGTCTGTTGCATCTGCGGCTGTGCCGCCGGCTGCTGCTTAGTATATGAAGGTGCGGCTTGTTGGTATCCGCCTTCATCCCCGCTGTTTTTATTCTCCATAAACTGCACTTTTTCTGCAACTATAGAATGTTTGCTGCGTTTTTGTCCGCTTCCATCAACCCACTGATCAAGCACAAGTCTGCCCTCAATCAGAACTCTTCTGCCTTTTCTTAAGTACTGGTTCGCTATTTCCGCGCTTCTGCCGAAAACCGTAATGTCAATAAACATCACTTCCTGTCTGTTTTCCCCGGTTACACTGTCTTTAAACGTTCTGTTTGTAGCCAGTCCGAATTTGGCGATAGCTGTTCCCGTAGGTGTATATTTCAGTTCTACGTCACGTGTTAAGTTTCCTACGAGGATAACTTTATTATACATTTTTTACCATTTCTTCCCAGCGTTTGATTTCTTTTTTGTTTTCATATTTAACTGTCATAAACCTTAACAAATCTTCATTATATCTCATCTGTCTTTCAAGTTCAAGTACCGCGCTTGCCGGTGCTTTGTAATAAACTATATAATAATCACCTCTTTCAAATTTTGCAATCGGATATGCAAGTTCCCTTACACCGATTTTATCAAGTGCCGCCACTTCACCGCCGTTTTCTTTAATGGCGTTTTGAATGTTTTCGATGTTTTTCGCCTTTTCTTCGTCTGTAAGAGTAGGCTTTAATATAAACATCGTTTCGTAATGTCTTAAGCTCATAAATTCTCCTTTTGGCTTTTTAGCCCCTGCTTTATGGAGCAAGGAGGCGTTTTTAAATTTTGAGGCGTAATTATACTATAATTTTATAAAAAAACAAAATATCATAACTAACGGCAGCGGCTAAACACAGCAAATCTTTTCACTCTTTACAGCAGGTTTTTAAAAATTTTATCAGACGCTCTTTTTCCAAAGGGCGCGAAAAAAAATAACCCTGTATGTTAAAAAGATTCATTCGTTTTAAAATTTCAAGCTGTTCTTCACTCTCCACCCCTTCTATCACAACCTCTAAATTAAGTTTTTCGGATATATATTTGATAATCTTAATCATTTCGATTTTATTGCCGTCTTTTTCCATTTCGTCCACAAACGTTTTGTCTATTTTAATAATATCCGGATTTAAAGAAACGATATAGCTTAAAGAAGAATATCCCGTTCCGAAATCGTCTATTCCTATTTTAAACCCTTCGTCTTTTAATTTTTTCAGTATTTTTTTCGAGATTTCAATATTTTTTATAAGAGAGGTTTCCGTAATTTCAAATTCGATGTTTTCGGGTTTTATATTGTATTTTTCAGTAATATCCTTTATTTTACTCACTATGTTTTTATCAATCAAATCGACACCCGAGAGGTTGACTGATACGGTCTGCAGATCAGGGTATATGTTTTTAAACAGTTTAAAGTCTTCACACGCGCGGTTTAAAACATACATATCTATTTCGGTAATATAGTTTTTTTCCTCCGCTAACGGTATAAATTCATCCGGAAAAACTTCGTTTAACGTTTCGTTTTTCCACCTTACAAGCGCTTCGAGGGAATAAACACTCATGTTTTTCGTATTTATCTTAGGCTGATATTTTACATAAAGCTCCCCGTTTTTTATCACCGAAGGGAGATGTTTTATAATTTCTATCTCTCTTTTTATCCTTCCGTACATTTCACCGTTGAACAATACAAATTTTTCCCTGCTTTTTTTGGCTTCTTTCAAAGCGTATTCCGCCAGATTCAAAAGTGTTTCGTAATCTTTAAAATCGTTTTTGACGATTCCTATGCTCACGCTCAGTTCTATTATCTTTTTGTTAAAATTTATTTTTTTTAAATCCCGTAAAACATTTTCAGCCGTAAATTCCGGCTGTTCAAAACCTATAAAGACAAACTCGTCCCCTCCGATTCTGTAAACGTATTTAGAGTATTTTTTAAGTGTTTTAGCAACGTTTACTATAACTTCGTCCCCGAAATCGTGTGAAAAACTTTCATTTATCAGTTTGAATTCATCTAAATCCATATAAAAAAGACAATATTCCCTCTTACATTTTTTTATATCCTGTTTTAATTTTTCCCTGTTGTAAAGTCCGGTTAACGCATCGTGATACGCTAAATATTCAAGCTCTTTTTGTTTTTTGACTTCTTCCGTCAAATCAGATTTTAAAAAAGTAAACCCTAAAAACTCCTTTTCCTGATATATGGGCAACAGCACGATTTTTTCGTAAAATTTACGAAAACCCCTGCTATAGGTTTTTGTAATTGTTTTATATCCCGTTTTGTTATGCAGGTGAAACTTTATCCGTTCGAAAACCTTTTCGGGAAACATGGATTTCAACACCGTAAAAGCGTTTTTTCCCATAATCTCTTCCGGCTTGAAACCGCTTTTTTTATAAAACATCTCATTGGCAAACAGAACTTTAAAAGAAGGGGAAATCAAAAGTACGGAATTGTCACTTTTTTCAACCATCAGCTTAAAAACATAAAGTTTTTCCTGAAGCGTAAAAATTTTAATAAATATATATATGTAAATCAAAAGCAGTATTACAAAAACGCTTTGGAGTATTTTTAAAATATATTCGGTCGTTTCGAATTTGCTCTCTTCGTCTTTTTCAAATTTTTCTATGAAATTCTGAATTTTGACGTCGAATTTCAAATCTTTAATTTTTTCTCTTATTTCGTTTATTTCGTTAAGTTTTTCTTTCAGGTTTACTAAAAAATCGTAGAATATCCCGAGATTCCCGGAAATATGTGCGTTTTTGGATATTACGTTATTTACGTTCAATCCGAGATAGGTTTTGAAAAGACTGAAAATGTCAAAATCTATTTTTTTTCTCAGTTCGTCGTTTTTTAAATCAAATTTTTTAGCCAAATCTATCAAATAAACGACTGTCGAGAGGTTAATGGCGTTATAGGCTTTATACCTTTCAATAAGCGCTTCTTTTTTTAAAAAAGCCTTTTCCAACCCCTCTATGTCGCGTTTGTAAATATAATACAAAGAGTTCTTTTTAATTTCTTCAAAACAGTTTTTTACGGAAGTTATGTTGCTGTTGACTTTATCCAAATTATATACCTTTTTTTCCCCGAATATGAAAAAATTCAGATTTTTATTCAAAGACTCTATTTTGTAAAGCTTATTTTTAAATTCGTCGTATTTAATCTTTTCGCTTTCTAAATGTTTAATTTCGAAAAACAGAAAAAGTATGAAAAAAAATATAACCCCTGTTATTAAAGCTATCAGTTTAATTTTTTTTATCATCGGGTAAATCGCCTTTTAAGGTTTTTAAAAATTCAATAATCAGCTCCACGTCGCGTTCGGTGTAAATCTTTTCAAGCTGAAATTTAAGCATTATTTCAACGGCCTCTTTTAACGTTTTGACACTTCCGTCATGCATATAAGGGTATGTTTCGGTAATGTTTCTTAAAGTCGGAACTTTAAAATAATATTTGTCCTTCGGGTTTTTCGTTACGTAATATCTTCCCAAATCGTCGGTTTTCCTTTCTTTCATAAAACCGAATTTGGTAATTAAGTTACCTCCTAACAGCACCCCGTTGTGGCAGGCCACACACCCCTTTTTCACAAACAGCTCATATCCTTTCAGCTCCTCTTCGCTTAAAGACCCCTCCCCTCTTAAAAATCTGTCGAATTTACTGCCCGGGGTGGTCAGGGTTTTTATATATTCGCTCAGAGCGGTTAAAACGTTTTGACCGTTCAGACCGTTTTTAAAAGCTTTTTTAAATAGTTTCTCATACTCTGTGTTTTTCAGTTTTTGCGCTATTCTTTCAGGGGTGATGTCGGTTTCGTGCCTGTTTTCAAGAGCTTCTTTTACACATTTTCTCAATGTTTTGTATTTGCCGTCCCATTCGAAATAATAATTATACCTGATGTTTAAAAGAGTCGGTGTGTTGCGTTTGAACACATAACCGTCGACGCCCGTGGGAGTCGCTATGTGGTTTGTATAATAGTTTTTAGGTATATGGCAGGTATAACAGCCGATTTTTCCGCTTTTCGAAACAAAAGGATCAAAAAAAATCCTTTTGCCTATTTCGGCTATTAACATATTCGCATCGTTTTTCAAAGGAATGGGGGTAAAATAGCCCGCTTTAACAAAAACAATAAATATAAATATAAAAAATTTCTTCATTTTGGCAAAATCCTTACGTTTGTTAAATAATTGTATCAAATATGTCGGCTTTTTGTCCATTAAAAAAACAACCGCCCTCTAAAAAAGAAAATTCAACAAACAGATTAACATCCCGAAGGATACAATAAACATATTTTGATATAATTACATAAAAAAAAAGGATAAGTTATGTCTAAAAAAAGAGTGGCGATTAACGGACTCGGCAGAATCGGTAAAATGGTTCTTTGGCACTATGTAACTAAAAAACCCGAAAACATAGACATAGTTGTTGCTAACGGGGGAAGCGGAACCCCGGAGGATTTGGCGTATATGTTAAAATTCGATTCGGTTCACGGAAAATTCCCGGCAAGTGTAGAATATACAGACAGTTCCCTAATAATAGACGGAAAAGAAATAGCCATAGTGAGCGAAAGAAACCCTGAAAAACTTCCCTGGCAAAGCATGAATATAGATATCGTTCTCGAAGCCACCGGTAAATTTACAAAAAGGGAAGACGCCGCAAAACACATAACCGCCGGCGCTAAAAAAGTAATAATCACCGCTCCGGGAAAAGGAGTGGATAAAACGGTAGTGCTCGGTGTAAACCACGAAGAATACGACCCGGACAACCATCATGTAATTTCAAACGCATCATGTACGACAAACTCTTTAGCCCCCGCAATGAAGGTGCTCGAAGAAGTCTTCGGTGTAGAAAGCGCGCTTATCACCACCGTTCATTCATACACTTCAAGCCAAGTGACAATCGACAGAAAAAAACCGGGGAAACACAGAAGGGGAAGAGCCGCAGCCATAAACATAATCCCAACCACAACAGGAGCGGCTAAAGCCACAACGGAAGTAATCCCGGCACTTAAAGGCAAAATGAATGCAATGGCTTTAAGGGTCCCAACACCTGACGGAGCGGTAACCGACATTTCGGTAGTGCTTAAAAAAGAGGCGAGCGCGGAGGAAATCAACAAAGCTTTTGAAGAATATGCGTCCTCAAAACTCAAAGGCGTACTTGAAATCACTTACGACGAAGTTGTTTCAAGCGACATTCTCGGCAATCCGCATTCAAGTATCATAGACGGGCTCTCCACTATGGTCGTCGACGGCAACAAAGCAAAAATACTCGCCTGGTACGACAACGAATTCGGTTACGCAAGAAGAGTGCTTGAACTTGCGGAATTGGTGGCCTCGAAACTTTAAAAAATTTCCCGCTTTTTTCTCCATAAACGGGCGTTGAGCGAAAAAAACCGCATTCCGGCCACGGCCGGGGCGGTGTAAGTATTATATTATTCGCTTTTTAATATTTTGCTTATATAACCGCTGCTCACTCCGAGATATCGCGCTATTTCCGTATATTTGTAACCAGCTTCCTTAGCAGCTTTTATGGCGTCTTTTTTCTCTTCGTACTCTTCAAAAAAATCGGAAATTTTTTTTCTTATTACTTTCAGTTCGCCGTCAACTTTAATAATTTTCGGCTCGTCGTATATCTCTTCTATTTCGAATTTTTCAAGAGGTTTTTTCAGCCACTCCACATATTCTTCAAGCGGTTTTTGAAAAATCATACTCCCTTCGATTATTTCCCCGAATTTGTTTTTTTTGAGTCTGAGAGCCAGAGACTGATACTCGTAATCTTCAATATTTTCCACAAGCAACAGGGCTAAGGCGTTTCTTTCTATATATTTAACTACTTTCCAGCAGTGGTTTTGATCAAACATCATATAGCTTTCAAACCTGCCCTTCCATAAATGCCCGACTCTTCCGGTTTTATAGTTGTACCAAGCCGCATATGCGGAATTTAAAAACCTCATAGCCTCGCTGAGATTCTCAAGCGTGGTTTCAAGAAGTATGTGATAATGGTTCGGAAGTATTGTAAAAGCATGGAAAATGACTTTATAATCATATTTGGTTTTAAGCATAAGCTCCAAAAATTTAAAAAAATCCTCCTTTTCATTGAATATTTCCGTCCCGTTAACACCCCTGTTTACTATATGATAAAATCCCGGATCGTTAACCCTCGGTTTTCTTGCCATATTACCTCCTTTAAAAACCTGACAAAAATATTACACAGTGCCAGACACTTGATTTAAAATTATATCATAAAATCTTTTTATATGTTAAAATATGTAAACCTTAAAAAGTTTACGGAGACAAAATGAAAACCGTTACATTAGACGACAGTGAAACTTTTTTGTCCTATTTTAAAAAAACGCTTGCAAAAATGGGATTCGAAGAAAACCGTTTTTTCAAAACGGAAAAAGAGTTCATATCATTTTGCAAAAAAAACAAAGATATAGACATCGTTTTTATAGACTACCACCTGAAAAACTCCGACGGGTTCGAAGTATTGGAACAGATAAAAGATCTTCTTTCCGACACTTACAAAATAATGATCACTTCCGACTCAGATCCGGGCTTAAAAGAAAAAGCCCTCAAAAAAGGGTTTGACTCCTTTATAGAAAAAAATATAAACGCGGTAGATCTGCAGGCTCTTTTGAACACGATAAAAACACTCAGAAAATATATAAAAAAAGAATGCGAACAAAAGGAAAAATTTAAGAAAATTTTAAAATATAAACAGTTCGAGGAAAAAATAATACATCAAAAACAGAATAAAATAATGAAAAACGAACTGGAAATGTTTTTTGAGGACAAAACACTTTTCGAAACGTATTTTTCACCAAAAGACCTGCTCACCGGCGACACGATTCACACAAAAAAACTTTCGGACGATTCATATTTTTTAAGTATTATTGACGCAATGGGAAAAGGGATCAGCGCATCACTGACATCGTTCAACGCTCTTGCCTTTTTAAAACATTCGATAAAAAAGGCCGTGGAATACAACGATTTTAATTTCGAAAAACTTGTGGAAGATTTTGTCGATTATGTACAGACGATACTTCTGCAAAACGAAATTTTATGCGCAACCCTGGTATACATAAAAAAAGATTCTCTGTATTATGCAAATTTCGGAAATCCGCCGATACTCACAGATTCCGGCATATTAACCGCCAACAACCTTCCTATAAGGGCGCATACGGACAAAATTGAAATTACAAAAACAAAGCGGGAAGATAAAATCCTTATTTCAAGCGACGGAATATTCGAATCAAAATACAAAAAAAGCATCTACTTCAAAAGACTTAAAGAAATTTTTCGTTCCGTAACTTTTTTAAAAGAGTTTTTAGACGATTTTAATAAAAACTCACACCAAAACGACGATATGTGTATGATTTTAATAAACAGGGAAGAGAGCGGGTTTCAAACCGTTTTTGAAGAAAAATTTCCCTTGAAACAGCAAAACATAGACAGATTTCTCCAAAAACTGTACGTTAAAAACATAGCCCGGATACAAACAATCCATTTTATTCTGCACGAAATACTCACCAACACTTACGAACATTCCGTATTGAAAATAAAAAACAAGGAAAAACTGAAAGAAAAAGGAAATTTTCCTAAGGAAAAAGATACAAATTTCTTTTTTTTCGCTAAAATTAAAATCAGTAAAAACGACAAATGGGTCAAAATAGAATATTTCGACAACACAAAAGGGTTCAACGTACAGACCATTAAAGACGCGTATTATAAAAAATATCACGGAAGGGGTATTAAAATTATAAAACATCTCTCTTACGGACTTTTTTTTAACGAAAACGGCACGGCCATAAAAATATTTTTAAAGGTGTAAAATGAATGTGGAAACAAAAGGAAACGTAATCAACATAAATTCCCCCATAGTTACCATTTCGGACGTAGAAAACCTGATAAGGATTTTAAGCTCGAAAGAAAACGAACCGCAGATAACGCTGAATATAAAATCCTTCTCCCTGCCTTCGAGCGTAATAGGGGAAATTTTAAGACTGAACGACGAGGGAACCAGCGTTACCGTAAACGTATACGACGACACTCTTTACGAGCTGTTTGAGGCGCTGCATCTTACAAACACTCTAAAAGTAAGGAAAATATAATGCATTCTATAGTAAAAGATTTCAACCTGAAGCTTCTCGGAATAAACCTGCTTACAAGCTTTATTCTGCTTTTATACACATATTTCGAAACCCCGGAAAAATTTTTATCCACGGCCACCGAACACCTGATAATCGCCGTCGTCATTCAGATTGCCGCTTATTATCTGCTTAAATATTACGTAATAGGCCCTATAAACGAATATATTTCCATCTCCAAAGAGCTAAGCGAAGGAGACGGGGATCTGACAAAACAGATTCATATAAAACAGAACAACGAAATCAAAATAGCCGCCGGATATATAAACAAATTCATATCAAACGTAAAAGAGGTTATAACCGACATAAAACGTTCAAGCGACATCGTTTCAAAAAATACGCAGGAACTTGAAAAAATAGTTTTAAATTTAAAATCAACCATTAAAGAAACCGATATAGAAGCCGGGGAAATATCCAAAATTTCCGATATTCTGGCCAAACATTTAGACAAAACGGAAGCTTCGGTCGCATCCACTACAAACACCCTGATAAAAACGGCCGAATTCCTAGAAAACTTCAGCCTCTCGCTTATTAAAACCTCAAAAGAAATCCTTCAGATAAACGACAAGGAAAAAGAACTGAACGACCTTTTAAACAATCTGAACTCACAGACCGAAGAAATAAAAAACGTATTGAAAATCATTTCCGGTATTACAGAACAGACAGAGCTTTTGGCTCTAAACGCCGCAATCGAAGCCGCAAGAGCGGGAGAGCACGGAAGGGGGTTCGCGGTTGTTGCGGACGAGGTTAGAAAACTCGCAGAAGAAAGCGCGGATTCGCTCACGAATATCGAAACCATTATAAAAACGATAACCCAGACCATTAACACCACTTCGTCGGAAATCAATAAAAACTCGGAAAAAATGAATACTTTAGCCGCATATACAAACGATATCACCTCTCAGCTGGAAACAATACTGCAAATGAACAAAGACAACATCTCTTACGCAAAAGACGCCACCAAAAACGTTACGGTAATGGCTTTTGAAGCCAAACAACTTATGACACATACGGATAAACTGACCGAAATATCGACTAAAAACGTTTCGATAGCCGATATGATATCCCGCATCACCAACACGTTAAACGCAACATTTTCGAAACTGAAAAAAGAAGTCTCAAGATTCAAAGTGTAAACAGGCGAACCTGTAATCGCAGTATTTGCAAATCTTTTTATCTTCGCTTCTTTTCGTAAAATTAACAAGGGAGTTTATTTTGTTTTTAAAATTTTCCATATCCGGTTCTACTTTTATAAGCTCCGCTTTATTAAGATCCCAAAAATATATTTCCGCCTCGGGCATTAAAAACTTGTAAAACTCCGCCTGTGTCATATCTTTCAAATAATCACGGTTTGAAGCCGTTTTGTAATCGTATATTTTCTTTCCGACGATTCTGTCCGCCCTCGCCTGTAAAATAAAATTTTTATATTTTTTTTCTTCCAAAGGATGTTCGGTCAAAACCGGCCCGTCAAGCTCCTTAAAATCCTTATATGCGAACTTTTTAATTTTATCTTCCCATAAAGCTTTTATTTCAAACGTTTCTTTTTTATCGGCGTTTTTCAAAAGGGATTCCATTATTTTTTCAAAATATTCCTTTTCCGAAGATACCGGCTCTTTTAAAACGTCTTTTAACACATTATGAAGCTTCGTGCCGAAATATTCTTTTTTTTCATCGTTTTTAACGTTAAGAACGTAAGAGAAATAATATTTCATAGGACATTCCAAAAGGATTTTCATTTTTGTGGGTGTTAGGATCTTAGGAAGTTCGAAAATATGTTCATACTCGTAAAAACCTGGTTTTTTATCGTTAAACAAAATATGCCTGTAATATTCATCCCTGTTTTTCCCGCTTTCAAGTCCGAGTTCGTACAAAAACCTGCTCGCTTCTTTTTCTTCGTTTTTAACATACGCTATTTTCGCTTTTTTCGAATTTATGAGAATATTGTAATAATAGTTTTTCTGAAGATCCTCTTTATCCGCTCTTGTCGGAAGGGAGGTACGTTTTCTTATGGAGGAATTCAAAAAAAAGTCTTTGTCCCCGACATTGGGAACGTAATCGTCGTTGAAATCGACGATTATGACACCGTCGAATTTCATTCCCCTGCTTTCAAGCACACCCATTACGGTCACTTTTCCTCCCCCCACATCGTCAAACGTAAGGTTTTTAAATCTTTCGAGTATGAAATGAAGTGTTTTCTCTTTTGAAAAAGAGGCGAGTTCCCTTATTTTAGAGAGCTTGTAAATTTCTTCGTCAAGAATCTTTCTTTCCTTAACGTTGGCGTGTTTTAGAACAAACTCGAGCACTTCTTCAAAAGAGTTTATTTTTTCAAATTCTTTAATTTCATCGTAGGCTTTTTTCAAAGCAGTTTCGTCTTTTTCGTTTATATACTTATATACGGCTTCGAGCATAATATAAATATCAGAATACACAAAGCTCTCGCCCATGGCGAAATTTAGGTTGTTGTGTATATCAAACAGCTGCAGATATTCATTAAAACGCTCATCGGGCAGTACTACGGCTATTTTATCGGGGGATATGCCGCTGCTGACCATTTCTTCAATACTTGCAAACACAAAAGCGACCTCTTCCATTCTGTCAGAAAAGTATTCGATTTTCACATCCGTGCCGGTTTTTAAAGGTTTGAAATCCAAAACTTTTTTATTGTGAAAATCAAACCTGTATTCACCTTCTTTAGAAATTCCGAACATTTTTTTTATAAGACGCTTATTATAAGGTGTAAGCGTAAAAACAATTTCAACCTCAACGGGTATTTTCGAAAGAATTTCCAAATCGAATTTCGGAAGATACCCGCTTAGATTTATTTCCACTTTTTTAACTCCTTCGAAAAACCCTTCGTTTATTTCATATTCCTCAACCGTTATCCTGTCGTAAAGTCCGTTTTCATGCAGGAGTTCTTTATAAGAGTAATAGAGATTTTTCAATATTAAAAGATGTTCTTCGTATTCCAAATAAGTATCCGCGGTTTCTATCTCCTCTATTTTCCGCTTTTCGAGATATATTTCATTGAAAAAGGAAAAAATAAACTCGCTGTTTTTAAAAAAATCGAGAAAATCTTTTTTTATTCCGAGTTTTTGCACGTCTATGTTTTCAAGCGCCCTGTAAAGATATATTTTTTTCAGATCACCACTTATCAAAGAGGCGTTTTTTACCACCATGCACCTGTCTAAAAATTCGCCTATGGTAATTAGTTTCGGTAAAAAAACGTCCTCTTTCGATTTTATAAACTCCCTTATCTCCCTTTTCGTGCTGAAAACCTTAAAAATCATATTTTTTCAACCCTTATAATCCTGTTTCCGTCAAGTACGATTCTCACCCTGTCCCCTTTTTTAATGTTTATTCCTTTTACGATGGCGACTATTTCCCTGCCGTCGTCAAGTTTTATATAAAGTTCCTCTCCGTTTGCCTTATCCGCCTCGTATCCCGCATAAGCACCCGTAAGACCGCCTATAAGGGTTGTGAGGACATTTCCTTTCCCGTTGCCGAAAAGACCTCCCAAAACCGTTCCGGTAACAGCTCCCGTCATAACCCCGCTTCCGTCGTCTTTGATAACGACCTTTTTCACCCCTTCAACGGTTCCCGTTTTATACGTGTAAACGACATTTACGTCATTCAGGGCCACTTCGTTGGAATTATACATCTGAGTACAACCCGTAAAAAACAAAACCCCCATCGTCCAAATCAATAACAATTTTTTCATAACACTCCTTTTTTATCGCTATTATACACCAACAACATTCATATTATATTAAAACCGCCGCAAATCTTTCACTTATTTTTAACCCATTTGAGGTATTATAAAACAAAAAAAAGAGGAAGTTATGCAAATACTTCAGGAAATAAAAAATGAAATATCCAAAACCATAATAGGTCATGAAAACCTTATCGACTCTATGCTTATAGCCCTTATAACCGGAGGGCACCTGCTTGTAGAAGGCGTTCCGGGAATAGCAAAAACAAAAAGTGTTTTAACATTGTCCAAAACCGTAGGACTCGATTTTAAAAGAGTTCAGTTCACACCCGACCTGCTGCCGAGCGACATAATCGGTATAGAAATATACAACCCTAAAACAAACGATTTCGAAATAAAAAAAGGACCCGTATTTACAAACCTTTTATTAGCAGACGAAATAAATAGGTCACCGGCGAAAGTGCAAAGCGCCTTATTGGAGGTGATGCAGGAGATGCAGGTGAGCATTGCAAGCGAAACGTTTAAAATAACACCTCCTTTTTTGGTAATAGCCACACAAAACCCGATAGAGCAGGAAGGTACCTACCCTCTCCCCGAAGCCCAGCTCGACAGGTTTATAATGAAAGTCAACGTAACATACAACACGTTAGAAGAGGAAGTGCTTATAGTAAAAGCCCAAAATTCCCGAAAAGTAAAACAAGTGGCAACCATTGACGACATTTTGAATCTGCAAAAAAAACTCAAAGAAATCCATATGGACGAACAGCTTCTGACATACATAGCGAAAATATCGCACGCAACGAGGGAGCCTGAAAAATACGGAATACAAACCGCAGAATATATAGAATACGGTGTTAGCCCCCGGGCCACCATCGCAATGTACAACTGTTCGAAAGCTTACGCAATGATTCAGAACAAAGACTACGTAACACCCCTTGACATTATCAAGGTGGCGGGAGACGTTTTAAGACACAGGATAATTTTAAATTATAAAGCCGAAATAGACGAAATAACGGTTGAGAAAGTTATAAACGACATTGTAAAGGCGATAGACATTCCATGAAAGCCAAGGCAATCGTTTTAAAAACAAAAAAAAGAATATACGGGGCTTTACTCGGCAGGAATCTGTCCAAATTTAAAGGCAACGGACTCGATTTCAAAGAATTCAGGGAATACACATACGGAGAAGACGCAAAAAGAATAGACTGGAAAGCCTCGGCAAAAATCAACAAACCTTTAATAAAGGAATATGACGAGGAAAGGGAGTTGAGAATTATCATAGCGGTTTTAAAAAGCGGAAGCCTCTTCTTCGGAACGTCACGCTTAAAAACGGAGCTTATAGCCGAAACAATAGCTGCCCTTTCATTCGCCGCACTCAGCGAAGACAACAAAATCGAGTGTGTATTTCTCGGAAAAAACAAAAAAATATTCAAACCGACAAAAAACAAAAAAAGTATTTATTCATATGTCGAATACACCCTGAATACGGATTATTTAAAAGAGGATTATTCCCAAAGGGACATAGATTTTTTAAACAAATATAAAAAATCCCTGCTGTTTGTAATAGGGGATTTTTTCAAGCCCGTGACGCTTAAAAATCTAAAACATGAAACGTACGCGGTAATAGTAAGAGACAGATTCGAAGAAAACCCGTCTTTTAGGGGGTATGTGGAGCTGGTGGATCCGGTGAGTTTTAATTTCGTCAATGTGAATTTTTCAAAATCTTCGGTAAAAACACTGCGAAAATATATTATGCAAAACGATAAAAAACTTATATCCGAATGCAAAAAACACAAAATTCCCTTTACAAAAATTTACACGGATGAAGAACCGGTTTACAAAATAGCCGAACTTGTAAGGTAGGATATGGATTTACTAAAGCAGTTAAAAGACATCAAACCGAACGCCGAAATAACGGATTACGGTTTTTACGCAGCGGTGGGAATTTCCGTCGTAGCAGCCGTTTTACTCTTTTTATTAATATATTTTCTGTTAAAAAACAGAAAACAAAACCCTTATCTTACAAAACTGAAAAACCTTGAATTTAACAATCCGAAAAAAACCGCCTACGAATTCAAAGAATATGCAAAACATTTCGTAAACGAAACGAACGAAAAACTTTACGAAGAAATATGCAAAGAACTTGAAAACCATAAATACAAACCTGAAGTGGAGGATTTAAGCGAAGAGCTTATTTTAAAAATAAAAAAATTCACAGAGGAAATAAAATGAGTCTCGAATATCCGTTTTTTATGCTTTTACCCGTTGTATATCTGTTTTTAAAATATTTTTTCACACCGGAAGACGACAGGATAATTTTTCCTAATGCCGGCGTGCTTGCAACGGTAAAAAACAGATTTTCACCGCTGGAATTTTTAATAGTTTTTCTGCTTTCGTTAGCGCTATCCTCGCCTGTAAAAAGCAAAATTTTAACAAATACATATAAAAAGGGCTACAATATGGTAATAGATATCGATACCAGCGGTTCAATGGCGGAATTCAACAAAATAGACGCCGCTAAGGCCGTAAGTCTCAATTTCGCCGAGAAAAGAAAAAACGACGCTTTAGGGCTTGTCGTTTTCGGAAACATTGCATATATAGCCTCTCCTTTGACATTCGACAAAAAAACGTTTAAAGAGATACTAAGCAGAATATACGTCTCCATAGCCGGCGGCAAAACGGCCATTTACGACGCCCTGTTTCTTTCGTCAAACCTTTTCAAAAACGCCGAAGGCGAAAAAATAATCATTTTGTTAACAGACGGTATGGACAACGCAAGTATAACGCCTCTTGATATCGTTTTAAAAAAACTGAAAAAAGAACATATAAAAGTGTTTGCCGTAGCCATAGGAGGTGACGCCGATTTTAGGACTCTAAAAAAAATAGCCCGGGCCACAAAAGGAAAATTTTACATTGCAGCCTCTTTGAAAGATTTAAACGACATCTATAAAGACATCGACAAACTGACAAAAACAAAAATCAAATCAGACATTCACATAATAAACCGGTATTATTTTCACTATCCTCTGATCGGTGCATTAATACTGTTTTTAATCTATTTATTCCAATACAGGAAAAACATATGGAATTTTTAAATATTTACGCTTTTTTATTTTTATTTCCCGTTGCGTTTTTATTTTTCATAAAAAGCAAAAAACTCCCTTTTTCAAAAGAAACGGCCGAAAAAATAACAATAAAGGGCAAAATTCCCAAAAAAACAAAATTTTATCTCTTAACAGCCGCATTCGTACTGTTTATAACTGCTTTGGCAAGACCCGTCATTATCAACGGATACGTCACCATAAAAGCCCCGGTGCAAAACTTAGTGATCGCACTGGACATATCGCGGCAGATGGACAGCAAAGATCTATACCCTGACAGGGAAAAGTTTGCAAAAACAAAAATAAAAGATCTTATAAACAACCTGGGTACGCAAAACACGGCTCTGTTGCTTTTCGACAGAAATACGTATCTTGTCTCCCCTCCGACAAAGGATTACGGCTCTTTAACATACCTTCTCAAACACACGAACTTAAAGGAAATGAAAAGAACTCCGACACCGGATATAAAAAACATGATAAACACAGCCGAAAATCTCGTAAAAAATCCGAAAATCGTTATTTTCACATCCGAACTTTATACGCCTAAAAACAAAAATGTGTTCGTCTATTTATGCAACAGCCGGCACATAAACGCGAAAAACGTGTTTAACGCACAGTATTCAAATTCCAATATAATAAAACTTTCAAAACGTTTAAACGCGTCAAAAAGCAAAAAAATAAAAATAAAAGACAAAACCGAACTGTTTTATTATCCCCTTTTTCTCGGGATAATGATTATGTTTTTCGTTATATTTTTCCCTCTTAGGAGAAACGGATGAAAAAAATAGTTTTAATTATGATTGTTTTAAAACTTTTCGCATTCGACTATTTCACAATAAAAAAAGCCGACGAATATTTTAAAAACGGACAATATCTCTCAGCGGCCGAGGAGTATATGAAACTGAATTCGCAAAAAGCGCTATATAACGCCGCAAATTCGTATTATAAAGCGGGAAAGTACAAAAAAGCGATTACACTTTACAATAAAATCAATGAAAAAGATTTACAATTTCAAAAATATTACAACGAAGGAAACGCCTATGCGCTTTTACATCAATATAAAAAAGCGATTGAATCGTATAAAAAGGCGTTAAAAATCAAAAAAGACAAAGATGCGGCCTACAATTTAAAATTGATTGAAAAACTGTTGCAGAAAAAGAAAAAATCTTCAAAACAGACATCTAAAAATCAAAAACAACAACAAAATAAAAAAACGTCTGCAAAAAACAAAAAAGAAAAACAAAAACAAAAATCCAAAAAACGGCACCCTTCAAAAAACAATGAAAAAAAACAAAACGCCAAAACAAAACATAAGCAAACAAACGCCTCAAAAGAAAAAGCGCTTAAAAACAAAAAACCTTTCAAACAAAAAATAGAAAAAAAAGAATTTGCAAAAACAAGGGATGCAAACACCAGTGACATAAGAATGAAATTTTATGAAAAACAGATAAAATCACTGAATTTTAACACTCTGCTAATCCCATTAAAAGGAAACGAATGAAAAAAATACTGCTTTTGATTCCTATGCTTATTTTTGCATACGTAAATGTTCATGTAAACAAAAAAACCGTATTTCCCAGTGAAGAGGTCGTCTTTACCATAGAAGCCACCGGAAACAAAATAAAATTTCCCGATATTAAAGATATAGAAGGCTTCCCGGTGCAGGGAACGGCCGTAACTCAAAACATAACCATATTAAACGGAAACATGCAAGAAAGTATGTCGAAGAGCTATATTTTTTTCCCTACGAAAAGTGTGACGATTCCTTCGTTTACAATAAAGGTCGATTCGAAAACATATAAAACGGACCCCATAGCAATAACCGTTAAAAAACCCAAAGAGAGCAAAAACAGCGATTTCAAACTGAAACTGTATGTAAACAGGCATAAAGCGTACATAGGAGAAGCTATTGTATTTAAAATAAAATTTTTTCAAAAAGAAGACACCTCCCCTCAGAGCATAGAAATACAAAAACCGAATTTCAACGATTTCGTTACGAAACAGCTTTCAAAAAAAGAATATAAAAACAACGGTTTTGACATTACGGAATACTCTTTTTTACTGATACCTCAAAAATCCGGAAAATATAAAATAGGCCCGATATTAGCCAAAGTGGGGTATTTGAGTACACAAACGCCTTTTAACGATCCGTTTTTCAATATGGTCACATCATCTTTAAAATACACAAACATATTTTCCAATTCCGTTGAACTCAACATATCCGACATACCGAAAAACACCGTTTTCGGCTCGTTCAAAGCGTACTTCAGTGCGGACAAAACACAGGCAGAAGCGGGAGAGCCGGTAAAAATTACTCTGAACATAAAAGGGTGCGGGGATTTTTATGATCTGCCCGATTTTAAACTGAATATACCCGAAGCGACAGTTTACGAAAACACACCGCAGATAAAAACGTTCGTGCAAAACAGCAGATTATGCGGAACATACACGAAAGAATACACAATAATTTCAAACAAGGACATCGTAGTTCCGTCCGTAGAGTTCAAAACTTTCAACGGAAAAACCGAAACGGTGAAAACAAACAGACTCTACATAAAAATAAAAAAAAGTATGAAAAAACCGCTCGAAGCGCAAAAAACCAAAAACAAAATCAAAGAAAAAATAATTTATAAAACGAAGACCAGCTACGCACTGCTGATAATCACTTTTATTATAGGCGTAATTACGGGTGTGCTTGTTACTTTTTTAATAAAACACAAAACGGACCGACAAAGCGAAGACACTATAAAAAAAATAAAAAAAGCCAATCAAAAAGAGCTTTTCAATCTTCTTTTAGAATATTCCAACCACCCTGAAATAGAAAAAATTCTGAAACTGCTTGAAGAAAATATATATAACAACCAAAGGCACAATATAAATAAAAAAGAAATAATCAAAATTATAAAAAAAATAAAAAAACAGTAAATTTTTTTCTTTTTTTTTAAATTTACTTGACATAAAAAAACTTATTTCGTATAATTTCAGTCCACAACGACAGGTTGTGAAAAAAGTCGACCCGTTAGCTCAGCCGGTAGAGCATCTGCCTTTTAAGCAGAGGGCCGTTGGTTCGAATCCAACACGGGTCACCATCTGTCCCCTTCGTCTAGGGGTCTAGGACACCGCCCTTTCACGGCGGCGACAGGGGTTCAAATCCCCTAGGGGACGCCACAAAAAGCACTTAGACCCAGGGTCGCTTAGCTCAGTTGGGAGAGCACCAGCCTTACAAGCTGGGGGTCGCAGGTTCGAGCCCTGCAGCGACCACCATTTAAATGAGGAGCCGTAGTTTAGCTGGTTAGAATGCCGGCCTGTCACGCCGGAGGTCGCGGGTTCGAGTCCCGTCGGCTCCGCCATCACTTCAAAAACTCCGTAATTTCGGTATCTTTCAAAAATAAACGAGGTAAGTGTCAGTCGTTTATGGCGGATTTTTACTGACAATTTAACTGGCAATTAATTAAAAAAGAAAATTAGAGTTTCTATTATTCTATCAAAAAGATAATAATTTTTACTTATTACTTATTATTTTATAATTATTTAGTTTTCATAATCTCTTTTATAAAATCTTTTTTACCAAATAAATCATACTTTTTATTTTTATAAATAACAAAATTAGAAGATATTTTAATAAAATTATAGTAATTTTCTACATAACCATAGTCTTCATCAAATTCTAATTTATCAAAATAAATCTTTTCTTTTAACTCATTTAATAGAGCAAGCAAGTAAACATTAATATGTTTGTTAGTTATTTTGGTAAAAGTTTCAAGTTTTTCTATAAAAGTATTATTACAAATCCAATTGTTTTTTTCATCTAATACCAATCCCCGAAACAAATCTTACATATTTAAGCATTTATTCCAACCTTCAATAATCCATTCATACCCACAAAGCTGTTTTATGCTTTCTTTATTTTTCATATAATACCAATTCTCATATATTCATAGCCTTTATGATATA
>NZ_JBMYAU010000055.1:0-33216 GCF_053994455.1 Nautilia sp.
AAAAATCAAGATTTTCAAACCACGGGCTTATTTCTGCTTTTTTTGGTTATTTTATTACAAAAAATCCTTATGTTTTTATGGTTATAAGGTATCATCATCTCAATTTAGAAGATTGTGAGGATATGACGAGAGTTAGTGAAAAAGAGAAAGAAGTTTTACTTGAAATTGCAAGAAATATTGACAAAGAAGTTGAAGAGATTTATAAAGTTTTTGGGATTGAATTTAAGCTTGATGATTTTATAGAGTTTTTGGAAGAGAAAATTGAAGATATGTGGGGATTTGATATTGAGGTTGAAGAAAAGGATTTTTGGGATTTTTTGGTAATTTTTTCTGCTTTAATATCTGCTGATAAAGAAAATGCCGTTTTTAAAGGAGATGTTGAAGAGATAAAGATTAAATTAAACAGCGATTTTGTAGATAACCATAAACAAAAACATGTAAAGAAAAAATATGAAATTGATGAAGTTAGAGAAAAAATTTATAAAGTGGTCTCAAACTTAGATGCAAAATATGACGCTTATTTTTTAGAACTTCCAACGGGTGCTGGGAAAACTTTTTCATTGATTAATTTGGCTTTAAAATTTAATAAAAAAGTTTTTTATCTTTTGCCTTTTATTACTTTAATAGAACAAAACGCCACTATTTTTAAAAACATATTAAAAGAAAACGGGATTGATGTTGAGGATAATAGAGTTTTTTATGAAAAGCACTCTTTAAGCGCGGCTTTTTATGTGAAAAATAGTGATGAATACGATTTGGACAAAAGGGAGTTTTTAAGCGATGATTTTTCTTCAAAAGTAATAGTTACGACTTTTCATCAGTTTTTTTATTCTTTTTTTAAATCAAAAAACTCTTTTTTAAAAAGGGCGATAAATATAAGGAATTCGGTTGTTATTTTAGATGAAATTCAGGCTGTTAGAGAGGATTTGTTTGTAGTTATTGAAGAGCTTTTTAGATTTCTGATAGAGAAATTTGACTGCAAAATTATAATAGCCACTGCCACTTTACCACCTATCAATATAAAAAACAGTGTAAAAGTAAAGATTGAAGATATTTTAGAAAAAGATGAATTTAGATTTTTTAATAGATACAAGATAAACCTTGATATTAAAGAGTTTGATGAAGAGGGTATTTTAGATTTTATTGATGAGAAACTAAATGCTTCAAAAGATTTGCTTTTTAGAGTAAATACGATAAATGCCGCAAATTATATTTTTGATAGTTTAGAAAACGCAATTCTTTTAACAAGTGCTATTCCCCCAATTTTAAGGCAAAAAAGAATAAATCAAATTAAAAAAAGAGGTGGTATTGTTGTGGCTACTCAGGTAATCCAAGCTGGTGTTGATATTTCGCTTGAAGATGGATTTGAAGAGTTAGCACCTCTTGATATGCTGGTTCAGTCTATGGGTAGGAGAAATAGAAGTGGTGAAAAAGATAAGGGATTTGCTGATGTTATTAGACTTAAAATGAATGGATTTGATGGAAGTAGAGTTTATGATAGGGGTTTAATTAAAAGGACCGAGAGGATTATAAGAGATAAAAAGATTGTGAATGAAGAGGAGTTTAAAGAGCTTTTAAGAGAGTATTATAAAAATGTTAGGAAAAATAGAGAAATTTTAAAAAATCTAAGAGAATGTAAATTTAGCTCAATTGATAGGGATTTTAGATTAATTGATGAAGTTAAGAGTGTTTCGTTTTTTTGTATTATTGATGAAAAAAGTAAAAAACTTTGGGAAAAATTATTAGAACTTGATGAAAGAGAAAAAGAATTAAAAGCAAACTTTTGGGATGAAAAAAGAAAAATTGAAGAAGAGTTTAATAAAATTAAAAAAGATGTATTTTTGTATGTGGCAAATGCGAGGGTATATGAGAGAGAGTATGAAATTGATAATGAATTTGATAAAGCTATGTTTTTATACAAAGCGGATGATAGAGTGTTTGATATTGAAAAAGGTGTTAGTTTAAAAGAGTTTTTTAAAGAGGAGAGAATATTTTGGTAACAGGGACCATCATAAATTATTACTTTGTCTGTCTTACAAAAATGTGGCTATTTGCACATAAAATCAACCTTGAAGACAACAGCGAAGATGTAAGAATCGGGAAAGTATTACACGAGATAAGTGAAGATAAGGTTGATGAGGTAAGCTTTGATGGAATTAAGGTAGATAAGATTACAAAAGATTATGTTGTTGAGGTAAAAAAGTCTGACAGTGACATAGAAGCCGGAAAGTGGCAGCTAATGTATTATCTTTTTGTTTTAAAGCAAAAAGGTATTAAAAAAAAAGGCCGTTTGGAAGTGTTTGAAAAAAACAGGCAGAATAAAAAGAAGTTTGTTATCGAACTGACAGCGGAAAACGAAAGGAAACTTCTTGAAATTTTGGAAGATATTGAGAGGATTTTAAATAGTGATATACCTCCAAATCCGAAGTTTGAGAGTAAATGCAGGAAGTGTGCTTATTATGAGTATTGTTTTTTGTAATTCAACTGTTGTAAAAAATGCAACAACTCAAAAGTGCAAAAATTGCACATTGCAAAGGTAAAATATGAAAACACGCTATATTTTCTCAATGGGAGAGATTAAAAGAAAAGATAATTCGATTGCCTTTAAAAACGAAAGAGGGTGGGTATATATTCCCGTAGAGCAGGTGAGGGAGCTTTATTTTATGAATGAAGTTAGTCTAAATTCGAAGTTTTTGGATTTTGCAAGCAGGGCCGGAATAGTGCTTCATTTTTTTAATTATCACGGAAATTATTCGGGAACGTTTTATCCGAAAGTTAAATATATAAGCGGCAATCTGACGATTAAACAGGCTTTGGTGTTTGAAAAGGGCAGGCTTAAAATCGCAAAAGCAATTGTAGGTGCGATTGCCGTTAATATTTATGATGTTTTGTATCACTACTACAGGCACGATAAAAAGGAGCTAAAACCTTTTTTGGATTATTTGAAAAAAGTTGATGTTTGGCTTGAAAAAGCGGACAATATAAATAAGGTGCTTTTTATTGAAGGAAATATCTGGGCGGGGTTTTATGACAGTTTCAAATATTTTCTGCCTCAGAATTTTATAATGAACAAGCGTGTGAAAAGACCGCCCGATAATCCGATAAACGCTTTGATTTCATTCGGAAACACTTTACTTTATACCAAAACGATAAGTGCGATTTATCAGACGCACTTAGACCAAAGCATAAGCTTTTTGCACTCTCCAAGCGATGCGAGATTTAGCCTTAGCCTCGATTTAAGCGAGGCGTTTAAACCGATAATTGTTTTTAGGACGATATTCGAACTTGTAAACCGTAGAAAATTAAAAGTCGAAGAACATTTTGAAAAAAAGTTAAATTATGCACTTTTAAATGAAGTTGGCAAAAAAATATTTATTCAAGCCTTTGAAGAGAGAATCAGCGAAAAATTTAAGCATACCAAACTCAAAAAAATGGTAAGTTACAATACGGCTGTTAAGCTTGACGGATATTATAAAATATTTGATTGAAGGCAAAGAGTTTATACCTTTTGTTTTAAAGGATAAAAAGTGAAAAAAAACTATAAAATAAACTATGTTTTTTTAATGTACGATATAGCCGATGAGGAGAGTGAAGCCGGCAGAAGGAGAGTTGCTAAGGTTTTTAAAATCTGTAAAAAATATCTTATTCATCATCAAAAATCGGTATTCAGAGGGGAAATAACCCCGAGCGGGCTGATAAAACTGCAAAAAGAACTTAAGGATGTTATTGATGAAAAGTTGGATTTTATATCGATAATCAAATTAAAAAACAAAGAGAGTTTTTTGGAAGAGAGTATAGGAAAAAACGGTAACGGTATATTTATATGATTAAAACCATTCTCCTATTTTGCGTCCTAAAACCGGATCAAACATTACCGCGAAAAAAAGAAAAACAGCGATTTGTACAGCGCTTGTTTCTAAACTATCCATCAATTAACTCTTTCATTTTGATAATTGCTTCTTTAAGCCCTAAAAATACGGAGTTTGCGATAATACTGTGTCCTATGTTGAGCTCTACAATGCCTTCTATATCCGCTATCGGTTTTACATTTTGATAATTGAGGCCGTGTCCCGCCGCCACTTCAAGCCCCAGTTCGTTTCCAAGTATTGTAGCGTCTTTTAAAAGCTTTAATTCAAGTTCGAGTTCTTTTTTCAGTGTTTTTCTGTCCATATTTTCAAAAACTTTAAACGGAGTGTGGTTTATGTTGGTATTAAGTGCCAGATGCAGGTTAGCGTATTTTCCCGTGTGAAGTTCTATCATTTCCGTACCGGTTGCGGATGATTTTTTTATCTGTTCAAAATCCGGATCGATAAACAGTGACACTTCTATCCCGTTTGAATGAAGTTTTTCAACAGCGTTTTTAATTTCTTTTTCGAACTTGATTACGTCAAGTCCGCCTTCGGTTGTTACTTCTTCCCTTTTTTCCGGGACAAGTGTGGCGCGGTGCGGTTTAAGTTCATATATGATGTCTATTATTTCAGGATTGATGGAGCATTCCATATTTACCGGTAAAAATGAATTTTCGCATATTCTTTTTGCGTCGAAATCGGTTATGTGGCGTCTGTCTTCCCTTAAATGTATCGTTACCTGGTCGGCCCCGGCTTCTTTTAGGATATGTAACGCCATAAGCGGATCGGGTTCATTAATTTTGCGGGCGTTTCTGAGTGTTGCGATATGATCAATATTTACACCGAGTTTCATAAAAAATCCTTTTTTAAAATTTGTTATAATTTTATCAAAAAGGAAGTAAATGAAATACTTTATCGGAACGGATCACGCCGGATTTGAGATAAAACCGTTTGTAATAGAATATTTACAAAAAAAAGGTATTGAAGTAGAAGATTTGGGAACTTATTCCACCGAGAGCGTAGATTATCCCGACTTCGCCCACAAAGTTGCCGAAGCGGTATTGGCAAACCCCGGAACGAAAGGAATTTTGATCTGCGGAAGCGGAATTGGAATGAGTCTTGCCGCAAACAAACACAAAGGTATCCGTGCCGCATTATGTCACGATCATTATACAGCGAAAATGGCAAGACTGCATAATGATGCCAATATTTTATGTTTCGGTGCGAGAATTGTAGGACTCGGGGTTGTGGAATCAATTCTTGACGCATGGCTTGAGACGGAGTTTGAAGGCGGAAGACACGAGAGGAGGGTCAAAAAAATTGATATTTAACTGGATCTTTTTAACAACGGTTATCGTTGTTATTGTTTTTCTTACTTTTAAAATGTTTTATTACAAACATTTATGGGAAAAATCGGAAGAGAGAAGAAAGCAGTTAAAAGACAATCTCTCCGATGCGGAAATTTTAATTAAAAAATACCAGATTCAGCTTCAGAGATCTTTAGGAAACCTTGAACTTCTTGATGATGAAGTTACACGTCTTAAGAATGATTTAAAGGCGGTTAAAAGCAGAAACGCCCAGATGAGAACCGAAAACGAACAGCTGAGAAGAAAAATAAGAGAACTTGAAAACAAAATCGAAGCCCTACTCTAATTTCAAATTTTTTATAAGATATATCAGTAAAAGCGGAAGCAGTAAAACGTTTAATAAAAACTGTGCGAGATATAATGAGGCTAAAAATATGAAAGCGTTGATTATTTCCGCAGAGTGAGAAATGTAATATTTCGTTTCCTGCTGAATGTTGAGTAAAGAGTTTTTAGTGCTTTCCACTGTTTGTGAAATTCTGTTCCAGAAGTTTTTTTCTTCTTTGATTTCGATGGATGCGTTGTTTTTTGCAAAAGGTTTTAATATTTTTACGGCTTTATTTATATTGGGTGAGAAATAATATTTGTCGAAATAATATGAAAGAGAAGCGCTGAAAGGAAGAAATATTCTGATTATTATAAAAATAAGAAGAGTCTGTTTCAAAAAATTCGAGTTAATAAACAGGTTGAGTACGGCTAATAGAATTATTAATACAGTAAAAAGGGGCAGTTTGGAAAGCTCGTAAATTATTTTTTCACTTCCGAGTGCCCAAAGAGAAAGGGTTAAAAGATCGGAGAATCTTTCCGTGGCGTCGTTTATAGGATCAAGCGCTTGTCCTAAAGCAAGATTTCCTTCAACCCCGACGCCTATCGTAAGGGAGCTCTCCTGAATTACGGATACTGCCGCGTTAATACTTCTTGTTACCGCATAAGTAACGGCTGAATGTTTTAAGGATGTGTTAAGATAAGAATTTGTAATTTTGTCGTATAATGGTGTTAAAATCACGATTAAAACGGCGAAAAGGGATATAAACAAGGATGTTTTGCCCGTTTTTAAAAAAGGTTTTTTCATTTTTTCTTCTTGGGTCTGAAAGCCGAAGGGCTTTTGATATAATCTCCGCCTATTAAATCTATTGCATACGGTATTGCCGCCCATACAGCTTCGAGATTTTCCCTGATTGCCTTAGGGGAACCGGGTAGGTTTAAAATAAAACTGTTTTTAACAACCCCCGCCGTTCCTCTTGAGAGAATGGATGTGGGAACGTATTTTAATGAATGCATTCTCATAAGCTCTCCGAATCCCGGAAGCTCTTTTTCTATAACCTCTTTTGTGGCTTCGGGTGTTACGTCTCTCGGAGCCGGTCCCGTTCCGCCTGTGGTAAGTATTAAAGAGCAGTTTTGTTCAACCGCTTCTTTTAAAGTGTTTACTATCGTTTGATAATCGTCGGGTATCAGTTTATAAACAATTTCAAATTCGTTTGTTATGTTTTCTTTTAAAAATTTTTCTATCTCCTTTCCGCTTTTATCTTCGTATATTCCCGCACTTGCCCTGTCGCTCATTGTTATAACGGCAATTTTCAGCATAAAAATCCTTTTTTATATATTATATCAATAAGGTAAAAAAAATCAAAACAATGCGGTGCTATTTTCCCCAGGAACTGTGTGTATAATTTTTTATAATTTTGTATTTTATATTTTTTTTGTCTTTAAATTTTTTATAATATGAAAAGAAAACTTCTTTGGGTACGATTTTGTCTTTTTTACCTATATAATGTATCTGTTTTTGTTGTTGAAGTCTGTTTGTAAAATCCGCAGGATTTAGGGAGCTTTGAAGAGGTGTGATGTTATGAATGTTACACCAGTATTCTGTGTCGAGGTTGCCTGCGTAAGTTGTCAAAAGCTTTACATCGTTTCTAAAAGCGCTTACAAGAGCGGCAACGGTTCCTCCTCCGGAATATCCGTAAAGATTGAAGTTTTTAATATGAAAATCGTTTTTGATACTGTTCAGTATTTCCTGGTAAGTGTTTATCACCTTTTTCGAATACCTGAGATTTGTCCAGTATTTTTCAGAACAGGAAGGATCCTTTACGTATTGGCAAGGGCGTGCAAGGTAAATGAAACACCGTGTTTTGGTTTTTAAGGCTATTATGAGAGCCGTAGGAGTCAGAGGAGAAGGATTCGATGAAATTTCATACGGTGTAATCCACGAAAGCCCGTCCCCTTCAATGTATACATGTAAAGTTTTGCAGTTTTTTATGTTTTTGTACAGGGAAAATATTTTAAAATATGCGGTTGTAAATGTTTTCTGTTTAAGGTGCCGGTGAGCGGCTGTTTTTTTTATGTTGTTTATTCTTGCGGAGGGTGGGGGAATATAGCTTGAACATCCGGTAATAAAAAAAGCTGATAAAAAGATTTTTATCAGCTTATTAAAATTAAAAGAATTTCCAGTTGAGTTTGGCATTGACGGAAGTGTTTTTATAACCGGAGTTGTTTAAATTTTTTTCACAGTCAATAAGTATATAAAGGTTTGGGGTTAACAGACGTTTTACTCCGGCACTGAGAGTGTAAGTCATACGGGAGCTGTCTATGCTGTCCGTTTTAAACACTATGCCGGTATCGGCCTGGTAACTTGAATAGACGGTTTGTTTAGTGTTGTTTAAATTGTAATGGGCGGCAGCTTTTGCATAGATAAATGTATCGGAGGCCGGTGTGCAGTTTAAATTGCCTCCTGCGTTTAAAATGTAGCTGTTTTCATGATAGCTTTTTACATTGAGGTTTAATGCCCCGGCTCCCGTTTCGGTATATTCGGGATTGTAAAAATAAACATAAGAGAATCCGAAATCGGAGGATATGTTTAATTTTTTGTTTGATGTTAGCATTTTTTTAACCGTTGCGTCAAGAGTTATTAATTTTGATGTGTATTCGGCCGTTGCACTAAGATTTAAAACGGGGATGTATCTGTGGGAATGGTTTTTCTGTACGCCTGCTCCTATCTGATAAATAAAATCGGTTGAGCAATTTAGAGGTTTTAAACCGTACAAGATTAACCCGAAAGAGTCTATGTCGTTTGACTGGTTTACATCGTTTGTGTTCAGTTCCGTATCGGAAACATAAAGTGAAATACCTGTGTTTTGAGAGTCTTCTCCGGTTCGGTCGAGACCTATAACGACACCTTTGGAATGTGCGCTGAAACCGTTCGTACCGTTTTCGTTGCTTTGTGAGGTATATGAATAAAAAGGTTTGACCCATACGTTTTTTTCCCTGTAAAGGGTGTTACCGGAATTCATTCCTTTGACATAAGATATTCTTTTATCGATGATTCCGCTTAAGGTTCTGATTGAAGAAGACGTGTTTGCAATTGAAGAGACACCTGAAAGCGGAGCGGTGGATAGGATAATTTCTTTTTGCTCCTCGGTAGATGAGAGTGTGTCGAATTTTGTAAAAAAATCTCCCATTTCGGAACTTACCGAAGATTTTGAAAAGATTTCGTCAAGAGCTTCGGCGGCGCCTATGGCGTATGTGTCTTTTGTGTTGTCGATAATATCGCTGAAAGGAGAGGTTTTTTTCGTAACTATAAGGTTTAATCTGTTATCCGTTTTTTCAAGTGCGTATATTAAAAGATAAGAATTGTCTTTAACGCTTATTGCAGATACGTTTATGTCGAGAGTTGTGTTTGCATCGGCGATAATTCCTTCGCCGTTTTCAAATTCCTTATATCCTGATGTGGTGTTGGAGTCTTTTAAAGAATCGAACCATTCGCTTAAATTTTTACCTGTTTCATCTATAGCGTTTATATTTAAAAAAGAATTTTTAATTACAATGTTTTGGGCTTTAATGGTGGGTGATTCCAAACCTTCGGGGGTTTCTTTTACGGTGATGTTTAAAACGGCTCCGGAATTTTGGGTAAACGTTTTGGATGTGATGTTCTGGTCGGAATTAAGAGTTACCGTGCCGCTGTTTTGAATGTAAAAACCTTTTGCGTAAATTCCTGCGTTTATATTGCCGTTGTTGGTAAATGTTCCGTTTACTTCGTCGGCTGCATATAAAACCGTATCTGAAGCGTTTATGTAGGAGTTGTTTACTATTGTGGTATTATGTTCATATGCGGAACCGGATTCAATATATATGGCATAGTCTGAATTTATGGTTCCGTTGTTTTCTATATAATTTGTATAAGAATCCTCTAAAAAATATATACCATAAAGAGCGTTTATTATCCCTTCGTTTGTTACGTTTCCTTTGCTGAAATTAATATTTATTCCTTGTTTCCCTGCGTTTATTATTCCTTTGTTTATTATAATTCCGGTATTGGTGTTTATTTCGATTCCTTTAGTGTTTTTACTGTCGTCATAAACATTGATGATTCCCGAATTAATTATATAACCATAATTTAAAGAATTGTATATTCCCACTGATGAATTAACGTCCGAAGTTAATAATCCTTTGTTTTCTATAGTTCCGTTGTTACTGTATGCAGAAGAAATTCCTTTGTAAAATCCGGTAATATTTCCTTCATTGATAATAATACCTTTATTTTTAAAAAAAGAGGTGATTCCGTATTGTGTATCGGTAATATTGCCTTTATTTGTAATATTTCCTTCGTTGTTATAAAGTATTAGTATGGCATATGCCGAATTATTAATGTTTCCGTTGTTGGTAATGATATTGTTGTTAGTTTGTGTAACAATTCCCATATAATCCGAAATTATTGTTCCGTTGTTTATGATTTTTCCGTTGTTGTCCCCCGCCGTTTTTATCGCCGTTGAAGAAGAAGTGTTGATATCTTTTAGATTCATATATCCGTTGTTTATAATTGAAGAATTGTTGTCTTTGTCTATGTAAAAGCCGTATGAAGTGCCGTTTGAAGTGCTTAGTGTAATGTTACCGTCGTTTATTAAAGAGTGGTTTCCGTCCAAAGAGGCGTTTATGATGTGAACACCGTATACAGCGGAATTGGAATCCGAATAAATGTCAATGGCACCAGATGAGGTTATGTATACGCCGTTGCTTTCATTGAGTTCCACACCGGTAGTGTTTAAATCGTAGATAATAATGTCTGCGTTTAGAATGTTTCCGGCTAAGAGAGGAATAAGCAGCTTTTTGAGCAGTTTAAATTTCATTTTAAAGCCTTTATCCGGTAAAGAGAATACCGGAGAAATTATGAAGGATTAATCTGAATTTAAAATCTGAAAAAGTTTAAATTAAGATTAACCGGTCACATATTAAATTATATCACAAATAAACTGAAAGTTAACTGAAGATGAAAAAAAGAGGAGGAAAATTATACTGCGTCGTAATCGATTCCTTCTTTTTCTTTAAGCATTTTAATTAAGTGCTGTCTGTAACCTTCTACCCATTTGTCGATATCGTCAACTTTTATTCTTGCAACACCCGTTTCAAGAGCCGCTTTTGCAACTGCCGCAGACTCGTCAACGAATACTCTTCTGTCAAAAGGTTTAGGAAGGATGTAATCTTTTCCGAATGTTAAATTGGCTCCGCCGTAAGCGTCTTTTACGTATTGAGGAACCGGTTTTTTAGCAAGGTTTGCAAGTGCGTGGCATGCTGCAATTTTCATCTCCATATTTACCGCGCTTGCATGAGTGTCAAGAGCCCCTCTGAAAATGAACGGGAATCCTAATACGTTGTTAACCTGGTTAGGATAGTCGCTTCTACCCGTTGCGATAATTAAATCGTCTCTTACTTCAAGAGCAAGTTCAGGTTTGATTTCCGGATCCGGGTTTGCCATAACGAATAACATTGCGTTCGGAGCAAGAGTTTTTACCATATCTTGAGTAATACAGTCAGCTACGGAGTTACCGATAACAGCGTCAGCTCCTTTAAGTGCGTCAGCAAGCGTTTCGATGTCTTCATCTACCGCCCACGGCTGTTTGTATTTGTTTAAATCGTCTCTTTTTGTTGTTACCGCGCCTCTTGAGTCAACTAAAACAATGTTTTTAGCTCCCATGGCTTTATACATTTCGGCAGCTGCAAGACCTGCCGCTCCCGCACCTAAGATAACGATTCTGATATCTTCGAATTTTTTGCCCGTAAGTTCGCATCCGTTTAAAAGAGCCGCCGCTGAAATTATCGCGGTTCCGTGCTGATCGTCGTGGAAAATCGGAATGTCGCATCTCGCCTGAGATTCTTTTTCAATATCGAAACATTTAGGAGCTTTGATGTCTTCGAGGTTTATACCTCCGAACGTAGGAGAAATTGCTTCAACTACTTTTACGATTTCTTCAGTTTCGTGTACCTTTAATTCAATATCAAAAGCATCGATGAATGCGAATTTTTTAAATAGAACCGATTTACCTTCCATTACAGGTTTACCCGCTACAGGTTTAAGAGTTCCTAAGCCCAGTACCGCAGTTGAATCCGATACAACGGCTACAAGGTTTGCTTTGTTTGTGTATTCGTAAGCGAGGTTTTCATCTTTGTCGATTTCAAGACAAGGAATTGCAACGCCCGGTGAATAAGCGATTGAAAGATCTTTTGAATCTCTTACCGGTTTGGTAACTTCGATAGCGATTTTACCCGGGACCGGTTTTGCGTGATATTCTAAAGCCTCTTCTTTAGTAAATACTGGTTTTGACATTTCGTCTCCTTTTATATTTTTGTTACAATTATATTCAAAAGTTACGAATATTTACAATTTTTATATTTTTTAATCCGTAAAGTGTTACAAATCGTAAAGGAAAAAAATGATAATAGACACGCATACACATCTTGACAATCAGAAATTTATCGAAGATATCGATAATGTGATAAAAAGAGCGGAGGAAAACGGAGTAAAAAAATTTATTATTCCGGCGGCTGATCCGGCTGATTTGCCAAGAGCTGTGGAATTGGCCGATAAATATGATAATATTTTTTTTGCGGTTGGTTTTCATCCTGTTGATATTGATAAATACGACGAAAAACTGATAACATGTTTTATAAACCACCCCAAATGTGTGGCGGTGGGCGAAATAGGACTTGATTATCACTGGGTAAAAGAAAATGAACAGAGAAAAAAACAAAGAGAGTTTTTTCACAGACAGATTGAAATAGCAAAAGAATATAACAAGCCTGTTATAGTGCATATAAGAGAAGCCACCGATGACAGTCTGAGGGTGTTGGAAGAACATCCGGATATCAGAGGAGTGTTGCACTGTTATAATGCGGCCGAGCAGCTTTTGAAACTTAAAGAAAGGTTTTATTACGGTATAGGAGGGGTTATAACGTTTAAAAATGCAAAAAAACTTATAAACGTGTTTCCCAAAATTCCGAAAAACAGGGTGGTTATAGAAACGGACGCACCTTATCTTACGCCGCATCCTTTCAGGGGTAAAAGAAACGAGCCCGCATATACGGTTTATATCAGGGATAAAATAGCCGATCTTTGGGGCGTAGATCCTGAAGAAGTTGAAAACGTAACAACTAAAAACGCAAAGGAACTGTTTAACCTATGAAAAAATTTTTCGTTTTTTTTCTGCTGGGAACTTTGATATGTGCGGATATTATAAGCAATAAAAACATTGAAGTGTTAAACGCCCTGGATATCAGGGGAAGTTTTATTGAAAACGCGGGGCTTCAAAAGCTTTATAAAGATTATTCGAAAAGAAAAAGAATATATTTTTTAAATGTCTTGGAAAACGGATACGATTATCTTCCGCTTATAAAACAGTCCATATTAAGAAGCAATGTCCCTAAGGAATTGATATCCGTGGCAATGGCGGAAAGTTACCTGACGGCTGCGGCAAGATCGTATAAAAAGGCTACGGGACTTTGGCAGTTTATGCCTAAAACAGCCAAGAGATACGGTTTAAAAATAGATTCTTATGTCGATGAAAGAAAAGAACCGGTCAAATCCACCGAAGCTGCGGTGGAATATTTAAGTTATCTGCACGATTTTTTCGGAAAATGGTATCTGGCGATTATGGCGTATAATGCCGGGGAAGCGAGGATTGTGGAGGCGGTTGTAAGGGCAAAGGTTGACAAACTGTGTAAAAACCTCGGAAGAAAAAGATGCAGACATGACAAAACAATAAAAAAATACAGAAAAATAATAAAAAATTATCAAAAACGCGGACGTTACGCATTCGGTGATTTGTACAGGCTTTATCGCAGACTTGAACCTATACCCGTATATTTAAATGATTTAATGAAATATCAAAGGGGGTTAAGAAGGCAGTACCTGCCGAAAGAAACAAGAAAATATATTTTAAAGATACTGGCGATGTCGTTTTTGTTCAACAGTGACGATTTTATTCGGTATACGAATTCTTACCTGTTAAACAGCGGAATAGTTTCCGATTTGAAAAAAGTGGAAGTACCTGCGGGAACGTCGCTTTATTATGTAAGTAAAATTTTAAACGTGCCTTACAAAGAAATAAGAAAATACAACCTTCATCTGAATTACTCTTTTACACCGCCTTATAAATACTATATTTATATTCCGTACCGTAAGCTTGCCGATTTTAAAATGAAATTTCATCCGAAACGTTATTTTATGGTTTACAGGGTTAAAAAAGGGGACACCCTTTATAAAATCGCCAGAAAATATTCGACCGCGGTTAAAATTATTAAAGATTTTAATCATATAGGGCGGTTTTTACGAATCGGACAGAAAATAGTCATACCTATAAGCAGCGTTTATGTTAAATATAAGGTTAAAAAGGGTGATTCTCTGAAAAAAATAGCAAGGGAATTCGGTATCGATTATAAAAGGATTATGAATATCAATGAATTGAAAAGTACGACCATCAGGGTCGGTCAGATATTAAAAGTTCCTCAAGGAATGAAATGAAAGCGGCTGTTTTTTTTATATTGGTATTGTTTTTCGGCGGATGTACGCAAAGATATGCGACGCAAGTTTATAAGGCGCCGGAAGTAAAAAAAGACACTTTAAGAACATACAGTGTAAACGGTAACGTTTATTACCCTAAAAAAACCGTTCCTTTGGGATGGACCCAAAGAGGAATCGCAAGCTGGTACGGTCCGAATTTTCACGGAAAATACACAAGTAACGGGGAAATATATAATATGTATGCATATACGGCGGCACATAAGACGCTGCCAATGAATACTAAAGTGAAGGTTACTAATCTGAAAAACGGCAAAAGCGTGATTGTCAGAATAAACGACAGAGGGCCTTTTGTAAGGGGAAGAATTATCGATTTGAGTTATGCGGCGGGGAAAAAAATAGGTTTGGATAAAACGGGCACCGCCCCGGTGAAAATAACGGTTATCGGATTTAAAGGCAAAAACTTTATAAGCGGGTATATGATTCAGGTGGGGGCGTTTTTACACAGGGGAGGAGCCGAATTTACCGCACAAAAATATAAAGAGTTAGGATATAATACCGAAGTTTTAAAAAGAGGCGATTTTTATAAAATATTTATCGTCGGGTTTAAATCGTATAACGATGCTAAAAGATTCAAACTTGAACATAAATTAAGCGGATTTATCGTAGGAGAGTGAAATGACGGAAATTAAAAGAGAAACGAAAGAGACAAAAATAGAAATAAAACTGAATGTAAACGGAAGCGGAAAAAGCGCTATTTCCACGGGGGTGGGTTTTTTTGACCATATGCTGGAGGCTTTGGCTAAACACAGCGGAATGGATTTGGAGGTTTACTGCGACGGCGATGTGTATGTGGATTATCATCATACGGTGGAGGATGTCGGTATAGTGTTGGGAGAGGCTTTGTATAAGGAGGTTTTTCCGGTTGAAAACATAGAAAGGTACGCCAACGCCGTTGCGGTTTTGGACGAGGCGGCTGTTGAAGTCGATATGGATATAGGCGGAAGGCCTTATCTGGTATATGAAGTGCCAAGAGACGGAGTCATTAAAGATTTCGATATGGAACTGGCGGAAGAGTTTTTTAAATCCCTGGTATTTAATTTTAAAATCGCGGCTCACATAGTTTATAAAAGGGGAACAAACAAACACCATATTATAGAAAGCGCTTTTAAGGCTTTTGCCGTTGCTTTAAGAAGGGCTTTGGCTTATCGAAATTCGGGAGTTCCTTCTACAAAAGGAATTTTATAGCAAAAAGGACTGGTATGATTGAACTGATAGTTATAGACGTGGACGGAACGTTGACGGACGGAAAAATATATTATTCCAACAGCAAAGACGAAATAAAGGCTTTTAACATAAAAGACGGTTTAATGATAAAAAGCTGGAACAGACTGGGTAAAAAAAGTGCCTTGATAACAGGCAGAACTTCGGATATAGTTGAAAAAAGAGCCAAAGAGCTTGATATATCCTACGTAAAACAGGGGATAAAAAACAAAAAGGACGTACTTGACGGAATTGTGGAGGAACTGGGTATAAGTTATTCCGAAGTTGCGGTTATAGGTGACGATATGAATGATCTTTCTATGTTGAAACTTGTAAAAAAATCGTTTGCCCCCTATGATGCGAATCCTTATGTTTACGATTTTGTGAATTATCCTTTGAAAAGAAACGGCGGAGAAGGTGCTGTGGCTGAAATGATAGAGATGATTTTAAAAGAAGACAAATTATACGATAAATTTCTGGAACTATGGTTAAAATAACGGTTTTCGGACTGCTTGTGCTGGGTATAATGTTTTACCCTTTGACGCTCGGAAACAGAATTACGGTAAACGGAAAAAAAATAAAAACCGTAAAACTGCCGGAAGTGGAGTTTGAAAAGGGCAATTTTTTAATATATGACACAGTTTTGGAAAAAAAAGGTAAATTCGACTTGTTGAAAATATACAAAAAAGAGTATATAGTTTATAATCTTAATATGGCGGATTTGATAAAGGCTGAAAATTACAAAGCATCTAAGACGGTATTTAAAAAAAGCTGTATAACCGGTTATAATGTGACATACAAAAACAGGGATTTGGAATTGATAACGAATAAAGCCTTTTACGATAAAAACAGAAAGATTTTAAAAGGGGGACAGTTCAGGCTTTATTCGAAGGACTACCGCGGAGTCGGAAGCAGTTTTGTGGTCAATTCCAAAAAAGATTTATATGCGCGTGACATAACATATTACTTAAAGGTTGGAAAATGAAAAAATTCTTAATTTTTTTTGTTTTGTTTTTTTCTTTCTCTTATGCCGAAGAACTGAAAGTAACAAGTAAATATTTTCATTATGATATGGCGAAAAAAGAGAGCATATTCAAAGGCGATGTAAATGCCACAAAGGGTAAGGACAATATACTTGCCGATAAGATGGTTGTATTTTTTGACAAAAATAAAAAACCGTTAAAGTTTGAAGCGGAGGGGAATGTAAGGTTTGTTATTTCCCTTGATGAAAATTCCACGTATAAGGGCAGAAGCGATATTTTAATATACCAGCTTCATAACGGAAATATCATTTTGCAGGGAAATGCCGAAATAATAAAAGTCCAAAGCAAAGAAAGCGTAAAAGGAAACAAAATAATATTAAACAGATTTACCAAAAACGCCGAGGTTATCGGAGGTAAAAAACCCGTTGAAATTATTATAAAGGTAAATGAATGAAAGTAAAATTTATTACGTCCGCCCCTTCCATAAGAGAAGCGATTGAACCTAATTTGACCGAAGTCGCACTGCTTGGGCGCAGCAATGTGGGTAAAAGCAGTTTTTTAAACGCCTTTACGAACCAGAAAATAGCCAAAACGTCGCAGACACCCGGAAAAACAAGGCTTATAAACTTTTTTGAAGTTGAAGAGGGTGACAAAAAATATGTTTTGGTGGATCTTCCCGGGTTCGGATATGCAAAAGTCAGCAAGTCGATGCTTAAAGAGTGGGGGAAAAACCTGGATGAATTTTTAAAAAACCGCTTTAATATAAAACTGTTTATACATTTAAGGGATGCGAGGCATCCGGACTTGGATATAGACAACAACGTAGACGAATATATTAATTCTTTTAAAAGGAAAGATCAGCAGCTTTTAACCGTTTTTACCAAAATAGACAAATTAAAACAGAGCGAACTTGCAAAACTTAAAAAAACGTATCCGGAGGCTCTGTTTGTTTCCAACATAAAAAAAAGAGGTTTTGATCGGGTAAAAGGAAAAATTAACGAAATACTGTGGGGTGTCGCCGATGAGTGACGTTTTAATAAAAAAACCGACGCTGAGGGAAATAATAGAAATACAGAGTGTTCTTGAACCTTATGTAAAAGAAGGAATTATTTTAAAAAGGGATGATGACGAAATAGCCACGAACATACGTTCGTATGTCGTCGCTTATAAAAGGGAAAAACCTGTCGGGGTTGCGGCGCTTCATATTTTTTCCCCTTTTTTGGGTGAAATAAGGTCGCTTGCGGTTGAAAAGGATTTTCAGGGGGAGGGAATCGGCAAATTTATTGTCGGCGTACTGCTGAAAGAAGCGAAATCTCTCGGGTTAAAAGAGGTGCTCGTATTAACTTATAAAAAGGAATTTTTTGAAAAACTTGGATTTATTGAAATTGAAAAAGAAGCTATTCCCGACAAGAAAATCTGGGCGGACTGTATAAAATGCAAATTTTTTCCGAACTGCAACGAAACGGCTCTGATAAAATATTTATAAGACTGCTGTTAATATATTTTGTTAATTTTTTCAGCAGCTTCAGCCCTTTTTTTCCTGTAATGCTGGGAGTTTTTTTGTTGTGCGAGAGTTATTTCGCCGCTCTTTTGTTTGTGGTGCTTTTTTCTTATTTTCACAACTTCGATATATTGTTTTTTGTTTTGCTGTATGTGTTAAATAAATTCGTTTTGCTTCAAAAACTGAAAGATGTCGTTGATTTTCATTATCAGGACGCCGTTTCCCTGTTTGTAATATATTTTTTTTTAGGAGTGTATCTGTTTGTTTTTACCGATTCGAACTCTTTTTTGTCGGTTATATACCTCATTTACAATTATGCTTTTGATTTGATTGTTATAAGGCTTTTGAAATGCGAACTAAAATCGTATTAGGCATAATATTTGTTTTTTATATGATACTTGTATACAGGGTTTACGACCTGAGTGTTAAATCCAATAAAAAATACAGTAAGCTGTCTTTGCAAAACAGGGAGAAAAAAATATTAATAGCTCCCGTAAGAGGAGTGATATATGACAGAAACGGAAATCCCGTAGCCTATAACGAACTGAGGTTCGACATATCGTTAAAACCGCATTTAAAATATGAGGATTTGCAAAATGCATTGGATGAAATCGGCGATATACTTGAGGATGTAAACAAAACACAGCTTTACGTATTGTATGAAAAAGAAAATTCCCCTTACAACCATAAACCGATTACGTTGATAAAATATGTAGATGAGGACAAAATATACAAAATTCAGCCTTTTTTAAGTCTTGATGATAATATTATAATAACACCGAGCTATCTTAGAAAATATCCGTATAAAGATGTGCTCTCAAACATTTTAGGATATGTCTCAAAAGCTAACGTACAGGATTTACAACACAATAAAACGATTGAACTGACTCAGATTTCGGGCAAAAGGGGAATAGAAAAATATTATGACGATATACTCCAGGGCGTACCCGGTGAAAAGACGGTTATAGTAAACGCGAGAAACGAAATTTTAAAAGAAATTTCTTTTAAAAAGCCTTTGTCACATACGTTAAAACTGAGCATAGACACCTCTTTACAGACGTTTATTTATAACGAACTTAAAAAAGAAAATAAAAAAGGCGCGGTAATTGTTATGAAAACGGACGGGGAAATTTTGGCGCTGGTGACATATCCCAGTTTTGATAACAATCTTTTTGTAAAAGGGATTAATTATAAAACGTGGAACAGACTGCTGCATAATATTTACCATCCGTTGCTTAATAAACCTGTAAGCGGCATATACCCTCCGGGCTCCACCGTCAAACCGGCGGAAGGGCTTATAGCGGCCGCAAGCGGCAAATGGAACCCGTGGAAAAAAATATTCTGTCCGGGATATATCGAAATAGGAAACAGAAAATTCAGGGACTGGAAAGAGGGCGGTCACGGGGAGGTTAATATGATAAAGGCGATAAAAAGAAGTGTCGACGTGTATTTTTATAAAGTCGGACTGAGGCTGGGCATAGATTATATAGCCGAACATTTAAAAAAAATGGGATTCGGACATAAAACCGGGATAGATTTGCCTAATGAAAAAAGAGGTATTGTGCCCGATAAGGAATGGAAAATAAAAAGATACCGTCAGCCGTGGTTTATAGGGGAAACGTTAAACGCGGTCATAGGGCAGGGGTATTTTCTCGCCACCCCGCTTCAGGTTGCCGTAAACACGGCTCTTATTGCAAGCGGGAAGCTGCCCAAGCCTTTTATTGTCAAATATATCGACTCTAACGAAACCGAACCGGTATTAAAAGACGTAATGACAAAAAAAGAAAAAAGTTATTTGGGACTTATAAGAAGGGGAATGTGGGAAGTGTGCAACTCTCCGGGAGGTACGGCCACAAATCATATAACAACCAAAGTGACTATCGCCGGTAAAACGGGGACCGCCCAGGTGTATTCCATACCTCAGGAAGTAAAAAGGAGAAAAAAAGAAGACGAGCTTAAATATTTTCACCGCTCGCACGCATGGCTTACGACATTCGGACCTTACAGGTCACCTCAGGTTGTCGTTACCGTTTTGATAGAACACGGAGGGCACGGGGGAAGTGCGGCCGGAGGTATTGTAAGCAAAATATACGACTATCTTGTGGATAAAGGTTATATAAAGCTTAAATAAGATATTTTGCAAATTCGTTTTTGTCTTTTTTTGAGGCTCGGAAAACATTTTTCCCGAGAATAACTTCCCCTTCTTTTTCACGGGTATAGCTGATAAGCATGTCGGCGGCTTGTTTTTTTATTTTTTCGGGCGCGTTTTTTTGGATAAGCCCGACGGGCCCCGGAAATCCTTTCGGATACATTTTTTCAAAAAGGTCTCCTCCGTATTCTTTAAGAACCGGATTTTCCTCCGCCTTTCTTGATATGATAATTTTTATTCCCTCTACGTTGAAATGTCTTCCGATTTTTAAGATTTCTATTTCATTCGGTGTTAGTGTAAGGGTTTTTGAAAAGTCTTTGAGTCTTTTGGAGAAATTTATATCCGTAAGAAGACATCCGCCTCCGGGACTCTCAAAATTTTCAAGTCCGTATTTTTTTGCAAGTTCGAGCTGTGTTTTTCTGTCCCTTCCGCTGATGGCTAAAAGTTTTTCCCTATCGACCCATCCTTCTTTTTCGGGTATTGTAGGAGGGAGCAGTTTTGCACTGAGAGGCCTTAACACCAGCCCTTCGGCATTTGCAAGTTTGTTTACGGCGTTAAGCGCCGGAAGCCTCTGGCTCATAGGTCTTTGTCCCACAACTTCCCCGCTGATTATAAATTTCGCATCCGTTTTTTTCATATACTCTTTAGCGACTCTTATCATATTGGCATGACAGTCTATGCAGGGGTTCATATTTTTACCGTAACCGTATACGGGATTGAAAAGTATCTCTTTGATATACTGTTCTTTGATATCCAAAACTGTAAGTTTTATTCCGAGTTCATCGGCAAGTTTTTGTAAATGTTCCGTTTTTTGTTTATTTGTTTCAAAACCTACGTCAATGTAAACGCCTTCGATTTCAATGTTTTGATCCTGGATAAGTTTAATGGCGAGGGCGGAATCCAGCCCTCCGCTAAACAATGCTATCGCTTTCAACAAGTTCTCCTTTTTTAAGTTGCTGTATTTTATAGTTTAGTTTTTTTAATCTGTGCATTTTTTCATCCGTGGGCAGGTTCGAGGTTTTTAGTTCTAGTACTTTTTGTTGATAATACGGTATCAAAAGTTTTATAATCTGTTTTTTCAAAGCTTCCGTATCCAGACACAGTACATTTTCCCTTAAAACTATATCCAGAAGTGCCGGATCTTCGAATTTTTCCTGATATACGAGCGAAAGTTCGTGCCGGTGTGTTTTAAAAGTTTCGGGAGTTAAATATTCTATTATTTCATCCATTATATGGGGGTTTTCGTAAAGTGTTTTTATAATGGACGCTTCGGCTATGTCTGTTTTTTTATTTTGTAAAATGTTTTTACGGGTTGTTTTAACCGTTAAAAATTTCGGAGATATCTGTAAAAACTGAGAGGCCTTGTTGACAAAGCTTTCCTGCAAAATCTCCGGCAAGGTAAAAATGTACTCTTTTAATTCGTCCGCGGCCTGTTTTTTTTGAACGGGGTTTTTTATGTCGTATTTTTTTATGGTGTAGTTTATAATGAAATCCGAAAAAGATATGGGGTTTTGAAAATATCCGTTTAAATCGTCCCCTTTTTTTACCACATCGGCGGGATCGAGCCCCTGCGGGAAAAGAACGACACCTCCTTCGAAAAATGAAGAGAAAAGAAGTTTCGAAGCTTTAAGAGCGGCGTTTATTCCGGCGCTGTCGCTGTCGTAAGAGAGTAAAACCCTGCAGGAAAGTTTTTTTAGCTGAGGGAGATGATCCGGTGTGAGTGCCGTGCCCAATGTGGCTATGGCGGTTTCGAAACCCGCCTGGTGAAGCATTATCACGTCCATATACCCTTCGACTATTACGGCTTCTTTTTTTCTTAAAATATGTTCCCTTGCAAAATTGAGTCCGTAAAACGTTTTTGATTTATTGAATATTTTTGTGTTCGTAAAATTTATGTATTTTGCCGGATGATTTGAAATGGTCCTGCCGCCCATTGCAATAATTTTACCGTTCTGTGAAAAAATGGGGAATGTTATTCTTTCTATAAGTCTCGGGTATTCTCCGTTTTCCGAAACAACGCCTAAAGAAACGAGATTTTTAATATTAAGATTGGCGTTTTTAAAAAACTGAAACTGTGTGCGTGTATCGGGTGCGTATCCGAGGGAAAACTTTTCGATGGTGGAATCTTTAACACCTCTTGTTTTAAGATATTCGTAAGCGTTTTTGTTTTTATACAGTTCCTGAATGTAAAACGAATTGACTTTTTCAAGCAGATCCGTTTTTAAAAAATTTTTTTCAGCGGTGTATTCGAGTTTGAAATTGTACAGGTTTGCGAGTTTTTCTATTGCTTCGGGATATGAAAGCTTTTCAATGTCCATTATGAATTTAATCGCGTCACCGCTTGCGCCGCATCCGAAACAGTGGTATATCTGTTTTGAGGGACTTACCACAAAACTTGGAGTTTTTTCGCTGTGAAAAGGGCAGAGAGCCTTATAGTTGCTTCCCTGTTTTTTCAGCTGAACGTAATTTCCTACAACATCAACAATATCGACTATGCTTTTAAGGTTTTCAATTGACTCGGGTTTAATCATAGTGAAATTATAGTAAAATTTTATAAAACCCGAAAGGAAAAATATGGATTTCAGAGACCCGCTTTTTAGTGTCATAATGTTTTTCGTTATTGTTCTTTTGAGTGTGCTTGTTACGATAGGGCTCGGAAAACTCAGGGAATATTTGAGGGAAAAAAAACTTGAAGAGTTTTTAAAAGATTTCGAATATATAAAAATAGAAAATCTTAAACTCGACGAAGCCTCGATAGACGCGCTTTATCTGCTTGCGAAGGCTTATGAGAAAGAAGGGGATTTCGAAAAATCGTTGAAAATATATCTTTGGATAAGTAAAAACATAAAAAGTATTGAAATTTTAAGGCATATAGCGACACTCTATTTTAAGGCCGGTTTTTTGGAAAAAGCAAAAAAAACGGCTTATCAGGTTTTAAATTCTAAACCGAGGGATGTCGAAACATTGAAACTTCTTATCCTGATAGATGAAAAACTCGGTAATTTAAAAGAAATCGTGGATGTTTTGGAAATATTTGAAGAATTGGAAATTTCCCTTCCCGAAGAAAAGGCCAATGCACTGTTTAAACTGAATCTTAAACAAAAATGTGATATTGATTTTTGCGCTGAAATAAACTCTCTTGAAGATGTGTATAAAAAATATCCTTGTACCGAGAGGGAATATTTAAAATATCTTTTTGCAAACAATGCTAAAAAAGCTTACGAATGCATCCCTTTGCATAAAGTGTATGAGTATATAGATTTATTCTGGTATAGAAGCGATATTCCTTATGAAAAGAAATTTTTAAATATTTTGGCGGCAAAACATAAAAATGTAAGATGTAATGAAAAAGCCCCGTTTGAAATAGAGGTTTTAAAGCAGCTAAAAACCGATTTTGCGGATTTACAATTTGAATATGTATGCGGCCACTGTAAAAAAGTTTTTCCTCTTTATTCCACCCGATGTCCTAACTGTCACAGATTGTTCGAACAAAAACTTATATTAAGCGTTACGGAAAAAAAAGATCTGAAAGATATTGAATTTTAGGCATACCTGTAAGCCGGGTTCTGTTTATGAGAGTATTTGTCTCGGCGCACACCTTGCGGTGCCGCTCATGCGAAGGGTAGTGTCGCAAGGCTTTACCGTCCCTTCTTGCTGCGGGGTGGGTTTACCGTGACGGAATATGTCGCCATATTCCCGGTGAGCTCTTACCTCACCTTTTCACCCTTGCCTGTGGTCTAAGACCCATCGGCGGTTTGTTTTCTGTGGCACTTTCCCTCGCCTTTCGGCGGCAGTCCGTTAGACTGACCCCTGCCTTGCCGCAGCCCGGACTTTCCTCTGGTTTCCCAGCACTCTCTCGGTATGCCTATATATAATTATATCATATTTTAGAGGCACAGATGTATTCGCACTCCTCTAAAACTTCAGCATTATGCTCCTCACCCGGAGGGACTTTTAATATGTCGCCCGTTTTTAAGTGATATGTTTTGTTTTTTGTGTTTATTATCATTTCTCCTTTTATCATAATTCTTATTTCTTCATAAGGATGCGTGTGCCAGTCGTAATATGTACCTTTTGAATCCGACCAGATAAATATGTTTTTATAACCCTCTTTTTCAAGGTTTTTTATAACTGCGTTTACATCCATAAACTCTCCTTGAATTTTTTAAAATTTTACCTAAAACACGAGGAAACTCTTGACATTGAAAAATAATTTTTATACAATTTCATCACTTCAAGCGATGGGCTGTCGCCAAGCGGTAAGGCAGCGGACTTTGACTCCGTCATTCGGAGGTTCGAATCCTCCCAGCCCAGCCACTTTTTGACGCGGGGTAGAGCAGCCTGGTAGCTCGTCGGGCTCATAACCCGAAGGTCGCAGGTTCAAATCCTGCCCCCGCAACCAAGATTCAGGGTTTTTTCGCAATACATAATCCTCATTAATATATTTGTTAAATATATAGTATTTGTCAATTAATATTTCAAGATCTTCTTCATCATTAAACGGATTATCAAATTCATCAAGAATCTGCCGTTCATATTCCCAAAGTTCCCATTTAGACATTTTTGTTAGAGGTTTTTGAATATTTGTAAGGTCTATATATCTATCGGAATACTGAAATCCTATTAATTTACCATTGTCGTTATAAACTTTTATAAGCTCTTCTTTTTTCTTCCAGGATAATTTAACAACATCACTTGATTTAGTATAAACCTGCTCTCTTTTAGACCAAATAAGACAAGAACCAAGTATATCATCGTTATAAAATATCTCAGTAATTTGTCTGGTAATAGGTTCCATCCAATATTCAATTTTTCCGGATTTAACCAAATAAGTTAATTCATTAAGGGTATATAAACCGTTAAATTTACGATATAAATCAATTCTCACAAAATTTCGGGACATAGAAAAACGCCTAATTCCCCAACGAATATACCAAAGAGCAAGAGGAGAATATTGAAATAATTTAGTATTTTCAAATCTGTAATCATCTATATTTTTAAGAATATATTTAATCATATAATTTACTGGATTTAATATATTAGCTTGAATATCATACTGAATTTTTAATTTTTGAGAACATAAAAAAATAAAATTACGCCAGAATTTACAAACATTTTCAGGTGGAATATAAAACATTGCATGTAAATGAGGATCACCAGTTTTATGCGGCTCAATAACCTTAAAATATAACCTTTTGTTTTTAGGAATATCACGAAAAGCCCTTAAATTCATAATTTGCTTAAAATATTTTGACAATATTTCAACCAAATCTTTAGGAGTTAAATTTTCATTTTCCGGATTAAAATTATTATTTTTAACTTTAACTTCTTTACCATTAGGCAATTTAACAAATTTATATTTATGATATTCGGAAGGTAAAGTTAAAGTAATAAAAATAGGAACCAAATTTAAAGATTTTGCGTAATTATATTGTGAATAAATACGATGTTTTATCTCGCTAATATATCTATGAGGATTAATATACCAATTACTAACAACCTGGGATAAAACAGCATCACGACCATCGGGCAAAGTTATAAATTGATTATCAAGAAAAAACTTAGCTCTTTCTATTTTTTCAATAGCAAACTGAATATCATCTTTTTTTAATCCGTAATCATATTTATATCTTCCAAATTTATCTAAAATTTCCATTACATTCATATTTTTAACCCCCTAAAAAATTTTGACGAAATTACTTTATAAATGGTCAAGAGGCAAAAACACCCCTCCGCCTTGCGGTGCGTCCTCACGGGCGCTCCTCAGGCGTTTTGGTGTTTTTGCGATAAACTTCAAGTAAAGATTGTATAATTATCATTCCGCTTCCTCAAAAAGTTCTTCTATTTCAAATAAATTTTTTCTTAAGGAACACTCTAATATATGTTTTCCAAACATATTATTCACTTCGTTCCTGATTAACTGCTGTTTTCTGACGCCCTTGTATTTTGACAAATCAAATCCTTTAAAAGAAGATACTTTTGTGTATTCTATTTTTTTATCTTTTTCCGTCCTAAACGGGTCTATTGTAAAGTTACACCAAAACAAATGCCTGTCTAACTCGTAATTAGGACGTATAAGCGGTTGATAATAAGGTTTTACATTTTCAACAACCCACTTCCCCTTATGAAAATTTTGCAGAAAAATAATAATTTGATACAAACTCATATCCGGATAAACAGGTTTTGTTTTGCCTATATCGCACCCGAATTTTCTAACTCTCGAATGCGACTGACAGGGCGGGGAAGCCCAGATAAAATCGAATTTATCGTAATTTTCAAGCAGGTATTCCTTTGCGTCCGCTACTACTACATTGTCATTCGGAAATCTGTCTTTGTAAATTTGTGCAATTTTTTCATCAATCTCTATCGCAGTTATTTCAAAATCCCCGAGTTCATCCCAAAAAACACGATTTCCGCCTATTCCGGAATATAAATTTAAGATTTTCTTTTTACTAAAATAAGCCATTGCTATTTCCTTTTAAAATAATCAGTTGAGATATAAAAACTAAAACTTAAATCTTCAACAGATTTTTTGTTTTTTTGAAACAAAATACCGATAACCGGAACATCTTTCAAAACCGGAACTCCGGATTCTTCATCAATTTTCGTTACGGTTCTGAGTCCGGCAATCAGATAATTATCAGATTTTTTAGTTAACTGAATATGTGTATTAAAATGTTTGGTATCTGTTATGGGTTTGTCATCATCGTAAGAAACAATACTCTGCAGATAAATATCCATATCAAAATCAATACTTTCATCTGTAATATAAACATTTTTTATATAAATTTTAAGTCCGATGTCTTTATATTTTAAATCAGTTTGCGTTACTGGATTTCCGTCTTTGTCGGTAGTTACGGATTTAGTAATATAAGGAATGGAATGAACGCTTTCAAGAGTGTAGTTATTAGAATCAATAAGCAAAATCGTAGGCTTTGATATAGTTTCGGCCGCACCTTTTGAATTTAAGAATTTAATAAAAGAGGAAAAGTCAAAAACGGCGGAAGAAGAAACGGAAGCGGTATCGGTTACAAAGTCAAAAAGTAAAGATGAATGAAAAGGGCTTTTTACATTAAGCTCGCTGCCAATTTCTTTAGCCTTTTTATTATTGATAACTGTAATAAGAAAATTTATTTTAGCTTTTTTATAAGAAGACTGAAACATATTTACGGCTGTTCTTATTTTATAGTAATCAACCGGGGTACAGGTTATAAGCAAACGATTCTGAAAAATTTGAAATTTGTAAGAAGGATAAAAATTTTTTAAATAATCGCTAAGAACTTTTTTAGGAACGTAGTTAAACCTAATTACGAAATTTTCAAGTTTAAGACTGTGTTTGAGAGGAAGTTTCTTATAAATCAAAATAGTGGAATTGTTTATTATTTTATAATTAAGTTTTTTTGACTGGAGAATGGTAAAAAAAGAAGTGAGAATATCATTTTTTTTCATATCGTCACGAGGCATAAAAACGCTGAAATTTGTCGGAACCTCTTCAGAAACAACAATATTATAATTCGTATGATAAGATACATAATTGCAAAAAGTTGCAAAATCAGCCTGTTTAAGATCATAAGCAAATAACAAACTATTTATGAGAATTAAAAGGAAGAATATTATCTTTTTCATCTTGTTTACCCCCGTAAGCGTTTTGATTAGGATTGAATTTAGATAAATCCAAATTCGTAGCCAAATAAAGAGTCTTTCCGTAAGAAGTGGTAATTTCATAAAAAATCTTAGTATCTGAAATTTTTGGAAGGGTTTTAATTAAATAATAAGATACGGAAAATTGATTGTTTACAATACACTTTAATTTAAAACAGTATAATTTGTAAAAAAACTGATAATCGGTAATATCATCAGAAGAATCATTAACATTTTTACGATAAGAATAATTAGTATGTTTTTTTTCATTTTTAACAATTTCATTTTTTTTATTAATAGAATGAAATGTGTTTATATGCTCAGGAATATTTTTCGAACAACTTATAAAAGAACCGCAAGAAATATAGTTTGTAATTCCTTTATACAAGAAGTAAAGAATAATTAAGGCAATAAAAAGAGGAATTAAAAGTTTTGAAACAAGTGTTTTTTGTATTTTATTAGAGCCGGAATTATATAATTCGGCAATTTTTTTATCAAACTTTAGTTTTTCCTTTCCGACATAATTAGATTTATATTCTTTCCAACTTGCATATAATTTATAAACAAACACTTTGGAAAACAGTCTTTTAGAAGGATTAATACCGATGTACATATTTTCTACAAATGCAAGATATTTCCTATTGATAAGAGATTTGTTTTGGGTAATAAGATACATATCAATATCAAAGTGCCTATGATAAGATAAAAATCTTAACATTTTTGGATCGGTAGATTCAGTAAAATAAAGATGACATTCATCTAAAATTATTAAAGAATGTTCATATTTTTCAAAAAGTTTTAATTTGCCTCTTACATAAGAATCATAATCCGTAATAATTTTCTTTTTTGGTTTAAACATCTGTTTTAATAAATTTAAGGAAGTTTCCGGAGAAAAATTATAAACTTCAAAAGTAAATAAATTATTATTTTTAAATTTTTCGGATAGGATATAATCTTTTTCTATTCTTTTTAAAAGATCATCCAATACAAGAGGTTTTACAAAATCTTTTTTAATTTTGTCGCATTTTTTAAAATTAAGATTAATATTTGTAAAAATTTTCTGATATTTAGGATTTTTTGAAATTAATTGCTCATATATAAAGTTAACCGAAAAATATGTTTTTCCGCTTCCTGGAACACCTGTTATTAGGTAGATCATTTTAATCCACCGTTCTTAATGTTTCGTTTAATTTAGATGATATAGTCATAGATGTATGAGCAATAATTTTGGCAATCTTTACACCAAAATATGTAAAATACAATGTAATAAACAATGCGAAAGCAGAAGATATGGCCGAAGAAAGACCGGTTGCATTCATAATACCCAAAAAAGCGTTCCAAACTGAATTTAGTGAAGAATCACTAAAAGATATTTCATTATAGGAATTTAATATATCATGAAATTTATTAAAAAGTAAAACAAAAAAAGAGGCTAATAATAAGTAAGCAGAAATATACAAAGTAACAGCTGAAACAGTTAAAGTGGTTGCAGTTATTTTTAAAGGAAATAAAGCGGCAGATTTTGCTTTGCCGCTTGCAAAAAAATCAACAAGCCAACCTATAGCATTAATAATCCAAGCCATTACTTATCCTCCTTTAAAATAACGAGTTTTAAAAAATATTTAATAACTAAAAAATTGAAAACAAAAGTAAAAAATAAAGATAAAATAGGACGGTAAGGCAATATAAAAGAACAAAAATCAACATCAAATTTTCTACCAAACAAAGTAGCGGAAATAGGGCACGTTGTAGAATCTGACTGAAAAACAGTTAATTTATAATTATCTTTTTTTAACATTCCAGAAACCTGAGAAAAAGAATTTTTAATATTTTCTAAATCATTACCAATATTATTAAAAAAATCTCCAAACTGAGAAATAAAAGAATCAGTATCCGGATCAGAACCGTTAACACTAAAATTACTATCAGGCGTCATGTTTTTTAAATCTTCGAGTTTTTGATTAATACTGTCTAATCTCTCTTCTACATTAGACATATCTACATTTACAGTTGATGTAGTAACATTATTAGTAATATTTGTTGTTGAAGAATCACCACAGCCTGAAATACAATTAGCACCAGCTGCAGTATTATCAGAAGTATGATATTTCAAAACACAATTACCATAAGTAGGATATGTAATCGTAAAACAAGTATAACCGTCAACAGTTGAAGAAGTAACTTGAACACCGATTTGTTTATATATTGAGCAAGGATCTGGACAACTATTATCAGAGCTCTGGTTATTATCAGAGGTATCACCGGAATCGTTGTTGTTATCAGAATCGGAAGTATCACCGGAAGATAAATTTGAATCGTCAGCAGAATCGGAAATATTATTATCATCAGAAGTTATATTATTATCAATAGGATTAGTTTCATTTGAATCTGTCACATTAGAATCAGTAGTATTATCATTCGGATAAATACACATAGAAATATTAAAATCAGAAGAAAAATTAATTGTAATGGACGTATCCGGTGCAGAAGAACAAGTATAATTTCCATCGGGCAAAATTCCGTCGTGAGCAGCACAATAATCTTTCAAAAGTTGAAGTACCTGAGAACAATCTTTACAAGTTATATTATATTCACCATTCAAACAAGACATATTAGCAACAAAATCCAGACTAATACATTTTTCCAAAGCAAGCTTTATTAAAGTTTCATAATCACAAGAAGGTTTACATTCTTCCGTAGAATAATTATATGAATAACCTGGTTCACATATAAATATTGTATAAGGATAAAACCATAATCCAATTCCACTAGTACATTCAGAACGATAATCAAAATGAAGATAATAAGAATTAACAATTTGATGATTAGAATCATAGTGAACAAGAATTTCATCATTATATATTTTATCAACACAATTAGGATAAGAAGGAGAACCTAATAAATCAGAAGAAGGAAAAGAATCAGCAGAATAATAACACTGTGTAACAATAGAACCATCAGAAACCGAAGTACAACCAAGAGGAAATAGATAATCATTGGCTAATAGAAAATTAAAAAATATTAAAAATATCAATATTAATTTTTTCAATTTTAATTCCTAAAAAGATTTATTGCAGCAATCGGCAACATTATTCCAATTGTTATAATTACAAACATTTGAAAAAAGTAATCGAATGCAGGTATTCCGAGCATTTTTAATCCTTTTTATTTCGCTGTCGCTGTTTTTGCAAGTCCCCGGCGCCTTCTCGGCGGGAGTGCGCCAGTTTACCCGTTCCCGATTTTTCCCGCTTTTTTGCGGTCGCTGGTTGCCGTTAACCATTATTCATGGACGGCAACCGCGAAAAAAGCCGAAAAATCTGGAACGGTTTGCCTGTGCGCTTTTATTAAGTAACAGCGCGTATAAAACCGAACATAACTATAAATCCAATTAAAATACCGCTTAAACCGTATAAAAAATTAGTCTGAGGATATGTAGTTCCGAATTTTGGATCTATAATTATGTCCGCTGTCCATTTATAAGAATATTGTTTTAATTTATAAAGATCTTTATCACTAATATAACGAATATCATCTAATTGTTTAATTGAAATTATTCCACCATTATCGCGGTTATAAAATCTTTCGTTTAAAATATTATTTACATCAGTAGAGTTTCTTAATATTCCGTATAAAGTATTGTAATCAGCGTGATTAACTAAAAGGAGTGTCATATTTTCTTCAATATCTGTAAAATATACGCCGGAATATGTTCCTTCGGCAAACAAAAAAGTTAAAAAAAGAAAAAAGGGAAGAACGGTTTTTTTCATTTTCCCTTAACTTTTTAGGAAAGATTTCGCATTTCTCGCAAGCATTACAACAATAGTAACACCAATAGCAAGACCAACAGCAGCGTAAAATTCAGTAAAATCAGGTGTAATGTCTTTACCGTAAACAGTGTCAGCAAAACCTGCAACAGCAAGTAAACCTAAAAAAAATGGAACAAACATTGCTTTTTTCATTTTTTTCCTCCTAAATGAATTTGCCCAAAGGGCTAATTAAATGCTTTTTAAAGCACTTAGTTAGTCCTTTTCAATAAATTTAAAAAGCGGAAGCAAATAATTGTTATAAATAAAATCCCTCTCTTCTTTAGTAGGATACATCCATAATACGTTATCATTCAAAGTCTGAAACTTAATATAATAACTTCCGGTTTTTTTACTGGGAATGTCGGGAACATAAATCCCGACAACGTGTTGAAGATTAACCGGATTAAAATAATTGCGTTTATCATAGACAAAATTACTTAACATAATATTCTTTCTCCTATTTTGGTTTATTTATTGCAAGATCAAAAGGATTCTTATCAAAAATAAGATATTGCATATCAGCATTCGGAAAAATATAATTTCCGTTCTTAGTAGTTAAAGACGTATAAGGTATTGCAATAAATTTACCTTTGTAACCCATTAAAGTCATATAATGATCAATAGGAAACTGCACGTTTTCAGATACGGTAACCGGAAAACCTTCATTATCCTGAAGCTGATTAAAAACATTTACCAACGTAAAAGTCTGAGATGTACCATCGCTTTTATTTCTTGTTTGCTGTTTAACTCCCATAATCTGTCCAATAAGAAATGTTGTCATTTTAAACCCCTTTATGTTTTTTATACCCCCGTTTTGCGAGGAACAGAAGTCGGGGGTACAACTCCTGCTCCGGTAAATCCCTCCCCAGCCACCCACAAATTTAAGCGGTTATAAGATATTCACCGCTTTTTTTTCTTACTTTTAATCCCAATTTTTTTGCTTTAGTTTTTATTTTTTTGATAAGATATTTATCATCAGTAGAAAAACAAAGTTTTTCACAATTACCACCGTGGGCAAAATCAAAACCTAAATCAAAATCCAAATAAAGTAAATAATTGTCCATAATTTTTAAATTATTCATATCTCACCCCCTGTAACAGAATTTAAAATTTTTTCAGCAACTCTTTTTGAAATTTCAGCACGTGGATTAATATACCTTTGAGTTATCTCGATAGATGTATGACCAAGAGTATATGAAACATCTTCAACACTTAAACCTAAAGAATTAATAGCATAAGACGCCACTAAGTGTCTTATGTCATGAATTCTCATTTTTTTATCTATATTTGCAAGTTTTAGAAGTTTTTTAAACTGTTTGCGAATGTCTTTTATTTTTTCACAAGTCATGGAAGAGGGGAAAACATAATTTGAACCCGGACATTCAACATTATTAAGAATTTTTTGTTTTATAAGAATATCTTCAAGTATATCAGTCATCTGATAAGCCATTAATTTTTTTGCTTTATTGATTTTCGGAGGAATAAAATACTGTTTTTTTTCAAAATCCATATAATCCCAGGTAAGTGATAAAACTTCGTTAAGTCTTCTACCGTGAAGCAGAAAAGTAAAAATTCCCCTGAATTTTTGATTTGGATAATTTATTGCAGTATAAATGAATCTTTTTATTTCTTCATCGGTAAAATTAAAATAGATCCTATTATCAAACTGTGGTAATTGGACAAATTCAAAAGGATTTTTTTCACAATATTCATTCATCATTGCATATTTGTAAAGCACCTTAAAAATATCAACAATGTTTTTAACAGTCTTTGGCTGGAGACCTTTATCAAGAAGTTCGTTAACAAATAATTGTGCATCTTTATATTTAAAATCTGTTATAATAATATGACCATATTTATGCCCGAAGTGTGTTTT
>NZ_JBMYAU010000056.1:0-22316 GCF_053994455.1 Nautilia sp.
AAATAACGGCAAGATCGATTTTAACATCACAAGAACAGACAGCGGCGTGAATTTTGCGGTTATACATATTCTCAATTCGGATTTGAGCTGGCTTTGGTATTCGAAATTCGGGGATGAATACAACGACCCAAACAGTTCCCCCTGTCTTCATCATTTCTGTTTTACCGTGACCTGGAGCGGAAGCGGAGAAGCCGGAGAAGTGGGAAGCGGTGAATTTAACGGTACGGAGGCCAATATAACCGAAACCAATACCACTAAAAGAGGGGTTAAAATATTCAGGTAAAAATTTTTAAATGAAAATATTGTCTATAAGCCTTGTGCTTCCTATTTTCGCCGCAATTAGTATTATAGTGTTGCGGGGTGAAATTTCTTTTATGAAATTGAAATTTCTGTCCACAAATGCGATATATTGCAGTTCGTTCACATCTAAAACGGCGAGCATTTCTTTTTTAATCTCTTCGGTGTTTTTTGTTTTGGAGGAAAGTTTTGCCGCCCTTTTAAGGGCCTTGCTGATGGTTAACGCTCTTTTTCTTTCGTTTTCGCTTAAATAAACATTCCTGCTTGAAAGAGCTAAGCCGTCTTTTTCCCTTTTTGTTTCGCATTCCACAATTTCTATGTCGAAAAAGAAATTGTTAACCATCTGTTTTATAAGATAAAGCTGCTGGGCGTCTTTTTTGCCGAAATACGCACGGGTAGGTCTGATTATGTTAAAAAGTTTGTTTACGACCTGCAGTACACCGTCAAAATGGCCGGGTCGGTTGAAACCTTCGAGAATATAGCCTTTTATTTTGGGAGCTTTTATCAATACTTCGTCTTTCGTGTACATATTTTCCGCCGACGGGGTGAAAACGGCGTTTACCCCCGCTCTTTTGCATATGGCGAAATCGGCTTCGAGGCGTCTGGGATATTTTTCAAGATCCTCTCCAGGCAAAAACTGGGTTGGGTTGACGAATATGGAAACTATTACGCTCTCGTTTTCTTTTTTCGCTTTTTCTATAAGGCTCAGGTGACCTTCGTGCAGCGCTCCCATTGTAGGAACGAAACCTACCGAGCCTTTTAGTGTTTTTCTGTAGTTTATGGCTTCTTCGGGTGAATTTAAAATTTTCATAAGCCGCCTTTTTTGGTAAAATTATATATAAATTTTTTATGTCTAAAAGGCGCTTGATGCAAAATCTTTTTATAAATAAAATAAAAAAGCTCAAAAACAGATACAACGGTATAAAAATAGTGGGAATTGTCGGCTCAATAGCAAGGGGTGAGGCTACGAAAGAAAGCGATGTGGATATTTTATACCAAATAGATGAAACTTTTTTATACGAAGTTGATCCTCTGCAGTTTTTTACTTATTTAAACGAGGTAAAACACGATATTGAAAGAAAATTAGGCAAAAAAGTTGACTTGATAGATATTACAACCCTTAATTCTATTGCAAAAAAATATATGCTTAAAGATAAAATAGATGTGTGAAAAAATTGAGTTTGTGTTACAAAGAATCGATTTTATTTTTCAAACCGTTGAAAAAGCGGGTTACGTAACCAAAGCTTTAGAAGATGAAATTACGTATAGACCTGCGATTTTAATGCATCTTTCACAAATTGGTGAAGAAATGAGTAAAATAGATTCGGAAATTTTATCCGATTTGGATTTACTTTTGGATGCAAAGGGTGCTTATGATGTGAGGAATTTTATAGTACATAATTATGAAGGTGTGAATTTGGCTTTAATTGAGAGAATTATAAAAGAAAAACTGCCTGATTTGAAACATAAATTTTATAAATATTTAAAAGAAAACTGTAAAGGATAAAAATGGACGCATATGAATACAGCGAACTTATTAAAGAGCTTGAGAATAAAATCGAAAATATAGAATCTATTTTAAAACCCGGAAATTTAAGTAAAAGATTAAAAGAAATAGAAGAAATGGAAAACAGTCCGGAGTTTTGGAACGATTCTAAAACGAGTGCGAAAGTACAAAAAGAAAAAAACGCAATTTTAAGAAAGCTTGAAAAATATCAAAAGGCCAAACAGGCGTTGGAAGACAACAAGGATATGTTCGAGCTTGCAAGCGCGGAAGAGGACGAAGAAACATTAAACGAGGTTTTTAAAGACGTAAGGGAACTTAAAAAATATATAAGGGATTTGGAAATTGAAGTGATGTTAAGCGACGAAAACGATTCTAAAAACGCCATAGTGTCGATTCATCCCGGTGCAGGAGGAACGGAATCGCACGACTGGGCCAGTATTTTATACAGAATGTATTTGAGATATGCGGAAAGAAGAGGCTGGAAGGTTGAGGTGCTGGATTATCAGGCAGGTGACGAGGCGGGAATTAAGGATGTGAGTTTTTTGGTAAAAGGGGACAATGCATACGGATATTTAAAAGCCGAAAACGGAATACACAGACTTGTGAGGGTAAGCCCGTTTGACAGCGGCGGCAGACGTCACACTTCGTTTGCTTCCGTTCAGGTTTCACCGGAAATCGACGACGATATAGAAATAGAAATAGATCCTAAGGATATAAGAATAGATGTTTTCAGGGCGAGCGGAGCCGGCGGACAGCATGTTAACAAAACCGAAAGCGCCGTTAGAATAACCCATCTTCCCACGGGTATAGTTGTTGGGTGCCAAACGGATAGAAGCCAGCACAAAAACAAAGAAATGGCGATGAAAATGCTAAAATCGAAACTTTACGAACTTGAACTTGAAAAAAGAAGAGCGGAAGAGGAAGGAAAACCGAAAGACGAAATGGGATGGGGACACCAGATAAGGAGTTATGTTCTGTTTCCTTATCAGCAGGTTAAGGACAACAGGAGCGAAAAAGCCTATTCGAGAGTCGATGACATACTTGACGGGGATTTGGATGAAGTGATTGAGGATGTTTTAATTTCTGAAAAGGAAAAAGAGGATTGAGAAAATCTTTAACCCTGATAGAACTTATTTTTACGATAGTGATAATAGCGTTGGTGTTTACCGTGATTCCAAAAATTATCTATATCAGCAACAAATCTTTGGAGTTTTCGAAAAAAGAAGACGCGCTTTTTAATATGATGGCTAAAATGGCGGATATTTCCTTAAAAGAATATGATGAAAAAAACACCGAATACGATGATATTTTGTTAACCGGAAACAGCAACGTTTTGGAGTGCAACGCTTCAAGCGGATACCGCGTAGGGGGTTTTGCGGGAGGCAGGAACTGTAAAAACGCCGTGTTAGAAAGCGATATAGGCAGTGATACCGAAGAGCCTCCCTTTGACGATGTGGACGATTACAACGGTACCGAAGAAAACACGACCCGCTACGGAAGAACCTTGTATACACTGAAAATAAGCGTCGGATATACGGGGGAGTGGGGGGAGAACGATTACAACCATACAGCCGGGGTTTTGAACTATACTTTTAATTCTTTCTCCGGTTCCGGTAAAACGGATATCAAACGTATAGAAATAAACATTTGCCAAAACGACAACAACATATCCTCCGTAAAATATTACAGCTCCAATATCGGGCATGCCAAAATAGAGAGTGTGCAATGGTGAAAAAAGCTTTTACTTTAATTGAAGCTATTTTTGCGATAGTTATATTATCGTTTGTTTTAATAGGCGGTTTTCAGATTATAGAAAAGCTTTATGTAAGAAACTATCTGCTTAAACAGACTTCCAAATTCGAGTTTGTGTCTCAAGAAACGCTTGATCAGATCTCTTCTTTTTTGTACTACAGAATACCTCTCAGTGTAATTGGCTATGATCCCGCAAGCGGAAATTTTAAATATATCGGTGACATTCAAAACGATGAAAATTATTCGGTATTGGAATGGATCGGATATTTAAACGATGCCGTAAAAGAAGAAAATCTAAGCGGGTTTGTGGATTTGTACGCAAGTAAAAAGCCCGTTTTAAAAGCGGTGGATTTTAACCCTTCATATATAAATGACGTTTTGAAAAACAAATGGGGAGGCGATCAGAATATAACGGATTCGACTGCCGTAATTTTTGCGGGAACTTTTGACAGGGGCAGTGAAAGCGTACTTAACGATTACAACAACTCTTTCGGATGGCACGGCCACAGGGCGGATTACGTATATCGGATTCAAAGTTATGAAACCGTTTCGAACGATACGAATCTGACGTTGCAAAACCCGGGGAATATAAGAATTTACGAAAAATTTTATTTAGCCGACAGCGCGTATGCTCTTGCTATGGGAAGAGATATCAATACTTCTTCGGAGTGTATAAGCGCACTTAAAATTAACGGAAACGATGTAAACGCTACGCTTTTTCTTTTTTATAATTACAGACCTTGGCTCGGTGAGACGTTTTGTGCCGATACCAACGGTACGCCCGCCGGGGGAGTCACTCCTTTAGCTTTTAATGTTAATTCCTTTAAAGTCAGAAAAATCAATTCGCATCTCGAGCTAAAACTCGAACTGTTAAAAACAAAATCCGATATAAATATTTCCGTATCTAAACAGAAGGTGGCGTTTTGAAAAAAGGATTCGGTTTAATAAATGCGATTATAGTGCTGCTGTTAATCTCCGCATTAATGACGGCAGTTGTAAAAATGGCGTTTGTAAGCGTAAAACATACAAGCGACACTTATATGCAGCAAAGGGCAGAGCTGTTTATGCAAAGCGCACTTGAAAACTCTCTGCTTGCCGTTGAGGGGTATGAAAGAAACGGTACATGTCTGGAAAATATCGTTTTTAACGACGAAGACGGCAGGTTTGAGGCGAACGTAAGTATTTTAAGATATTACTGTTATGATTTAAACGACTGTAACTGTTCCAACAACCCGTCTTTGGTAAAAAAGATTTCAACCCCGGTTTCGCACGGTTACGTTCTTTTGAAAATCGTTGTCGAAAGCAACGTTTCGAATCCTAAAAACAACAATAAAAAAATAAAACTGAAAAAAATCACATTGCAAAGGCCATAATGAAAGCGTTTACCTTAATTGAACTTATTTTCGTAGTAATTATAATGGGAATATTAAGTTTTGTCGGGTTTCAGTTTATACCCAATGAAAAACTTTTTTCGGACAGAGAGGTTTTAGTGCAGAAAATTCTTGAAAAAAAAGCCAACGCCTTAGGTTACGAAGCCGAAGGAAACGAAAGCTATTATTGTATAACTTTTACTAAAGAATGGCTTAATAATGACGATAATAAAAGTAGTGAAAAAGTGCATTACGTTTTTAAATCCGATATAAGCGTGACGCCTTCTTTGTATAATGACACGTTATGTTTCGATTATGTAGGGCGGGATTATAACGGAAGTGCGGATGAAAATTTGACAAATTTATTACATACAAATATAATTATCACGCTGAAATACAGAAAAAAAGAGGAAAACATTACAATATATCCTATAACAGGAAGTGTGAGGTGAAAATTTGAAAGTAGTATATTTAAGCGAAAACGGCGTTTATATTAACGAAAACGACAGGGTTGTTAAAAAAGAACTGAAATATGAAAAAGGTGTAATCACATCTTCGATAGGTTATAAACATATATTGAATCTTACGTTTAAACTTCCTAAAAACATAGAAAAAGATATGCTCGAAGCGGAAGCCGAAAAATATATTTTTACCGAAGGGTCGTTAGATTATACGAAAGAATATAAGATTAACTATGTGTTTAAAGAATTTGACGAATTTTATAATGTCGAAGCTTTCGTTGTGGAGGTGGAAACCTTAAAAAAGGAGTTTAAGAAGTACCTTAATGTTTTTAAATATATAGATTTTATTTCGGCAAGACCTTTTGTGTTCAAGTCTTATTATGATATCGTAAACGGAAAACCCCTTAACGACATATTTATTTATTTAAAAGAGGACGAGGCGTTTTTAAGCTGTTTTGAAAACGGGGAATTTGTATTTGTCAAAAGCGTAAATAAATTAAACACTCTTCTTAAGCAATTGAATAAAAGTATGGAGGAAATGGAGGAACTGTTAATCAATAAGGGTTTAGAGAGGGAAAAATATGAAAACGGGGATGAATATGATATTGTGGAATCGTTTTTTTCCTCCTTTTTTATGAAAGTGAGCAATCTGATAAATTATTCCGTAAATTACTATTCCCTTTCGAAAATAGACAGAATTTTCTTTTATTCTCCTTTTGAAATAAACGGTTTTATAGACAAATATAAAAATTTCTGGAATCTCAGCGGAATAGATTTTGAAAAATACGAGGTTCCTACGGATTACGACCCTTTCGATTATACGGCTTTAATATATAATTCAAGGCATTATGAAAACGAAGAGGAAAATTTTTCCGTTTTTCCCAAACCTGTTCCTTTTTATAAAAGAAGGAGCGGTATTCTGACAATGGTTACTTTATTTTCGTTTGCGGCAATAGGAGCGGATGCCCTGTATAAGTACGAGATTATAAAAAAGCAGGAGGAAACCATTTATATTTTGAATAAAAAAATCAGTAAAAAGAAAAGAGAGAGCGAATTGATTGTAAAAACGGTTAAAAACCTCAAAAAACAGATTTCTTCCGTAAAAGAACAGAATATTGCGCTTCAAAAACAGATTGCCGATATAGGGGATAAGATTATGTTTTTGGCCGATATACAAAAGACTCCTCCGGTTTCCAACGAAATAAGCGATTTGGTGCGTATATTGAAAAAATACGGTTTGAAACTTTCATCTTTTGAGAAAAACGGAATCCACACCGATTTGGTTGTTACGAGCAAATTTAACAATTCCGCCCATATAGCGAGTTTTATGAAAGATATGAGCAAACTCGGTTATAAAAACGTCTCATCAAAACAGATTAAAAACAGCAACGGAATATACGTATCAAAAGTGAGTTATGATGAATAGGCTTGATGAATATCTAAATGGACTTGATAAAAAAAACGTGATAATGCTTTATGTTTCGGTTTTTATTCTGGCTTTTATAATATATTACAATTTCAATTATTCCGTATTAAGTGAAAAAATAACCGGTAATGAAAATAAGATATATGAATTAAGGCAAAAATTAAAAGAAAACCTTAATCTTTCGGTTACGTTAAAATCTTTGAAGAGCAAACTGCGGGAACTGAAAAAGAACAATTCGGAGCTTACCGAAGACTTAAAATATCTAAATATGCTCATAGCAACTTCTCCTGTACTTCATATAAACGATGTCAAATTTCTTGAAATTCTTAAAAGTCTTCTTGAAAAAGCGGTTGCCAACGATATAGAAGCATCTTATTTTTTAAATAAAAAGCTTAACGAATACAAAGTTTATGAAATTGATATAGAAGGCTTTTACACACCTGAGCATTTTGAAAAATTTTACAGGTTTGTAAAAAGCCTGGAAAAAATAAGGGTTATAAAAGAAGTTAAGTATCTGAAATTTGTAAAAGGCGAAGATGTGTTTTTTAAAATGGAAATTTCGTTTTGGGGATTAAGATGAAAAAATATATTTTTTTACTGGCGTTTGTGTTTCTCCATGCGGATATATCGGAAATAATTACGGAAATAAAAAAGATGGAATCTTACACCCCGGTGTTTAAAAATTTTGTAAAATACGATGTGTTCGGAAGCAGTGAAAAGAAAATTAAAATAAAAAAGCCTTTTGTTGTAAACGGTATCGTCAAACTGAACGCCGTTTTCCAAAAAAAAGCGAATATAAACGGAATATGGGTGAAAAAAGGGGATTTAATAGGAGGGTATACGGTTTTAAAAGTCGGTGAGGATTATGTTTTGCTTAGGAAAGATAAATATATTAAAAAACTGTCGTTAAAACCAAAAATTTTAAAGGTTGTAAAATGAAAAAGATATATATACTGTTTTTTTTAATCAGTACGCTTTTTTCTTCGTCGTGTAACGAGAAAATGTTTACGCTGCATATTGCAAACCCCGTAAGCTTCAGAAGCGTTTTGTCGGATATTGTAAACGAATGCAATTTAAATGTAATTATAAAAGATGAAAAGGCGAAAAAACTTATTAACCGTAATATAGAGTTTATAAATCTTCAAAACGTTTCTTTAAAAACGCTTTTAAAAACACTGTTTGACAATGCCAATTTGTTTTTTGAATATAAACATAACAGTATAATAGTGTCTTTTTATAAAACGAAAACTTTCAGGGTCGATTTTATTCCAAACACCATAAGCGGCATATCGAATATTGATTCTACCGATAACACGGTAAAAACGGATTATCAGTTCGATTTTTGGGACAATCTTAAAAAAAACATCGTTCAGATTCTGAAAAACACTAACAGCGATTACAGGGAACCTATAATCGATAAAAATTCCGGACTTGTCACCGTTACGGGAAATAAAAACCAGATAGAGGAAATTGCGAAATATATCAGGGATTTAAACGAGAGGCTGCACAAAGAGGTTCTTATTGACGTGAAGATTTACACCGTAACACTTTCTGATTCGCATAAGACGGGAATAGACTGGTCTCAGCTGTCTATTTCTTTAAGCGATAAAAGCGTACCTCTTACGGCTCCTGACATTTTAGGCAGCAATGCCGTTTTCAAACAGGCGACGTTTAATGTCGGGGGGCTTTTGAATTTTCTTGCATCAAACGGTAACGTCAATTCGGTTTCAAATCCGAAAATAGTTACTTTAAACAACCAAAAAGCGTTAATTAAGGTAGGAGATACGATTTATTATAAATACGCATCCCAGGTTACCACGGACAATAACGGCAATCCTACCACCGAATACACCATTGACAGCAAGTTTGTAGGCGTGCTTTTGGATATAACTCCCCAGATAAGCGACAACAACGAAATAATACTCAGTATAAATCCGAGAATAAGCGCTTTTAAAGATCTGACACAGCTTACCAACACCAACAGGGATATGCCCCCGGATACACAGGACAATACGATGATAAGCGTGGTCAAATTAAAAGACAGGGACACTCTCGTATTAGGCGGGCTTATTACCGATGACAAGCAGTTAAAGGTAAACGGGGTGCCGGTTCTAAAAGAAATTCCGGTGTTGAAATATCTGTTTTCTTCAAAAGAGCAGATAACCACCAAAAAAGAGCTTGTTTTTGTAATTACTCCGCATATAATCGATTTAAATAAAAAGGTTACTTTAAAAAATTATGGATTTAAAAAACTACCGAATTTAGAGGATTTAAATGTTAAATAACCTTATTGAGGAATTCAGGGATAAAATAGATATTAACGATTTTTTCAGTTATTTAAGTTTTGAAATTGTAAAAGAAGAGCTGATTTCCACTAACTCGAACATAGTTTTTCTGCTCGGAAATCCCGGCAGCGGAAAAAGCTATATGCTGACACTTTTAAAACATAAATATCCGCAAAAATACGTTTTACAGTCCGAACCTTTTTTAAGCAAGGCAGAATTTCTCAACCTTCATTCGGACTTGGATAACAAAACGATTTTAGTGGACGAGGCCCAGCTGCTTTCCATGGAAATGATAGAGTATTTAAGAATGCTCAGTGACAGGGGAAATAAAGTGATTTTAAGCATGCATCAAAAAGAAGGTGAAAAAATAGCCTCTCTTCCACAGTTCGTATCGAGATATACGGGGAAAATATATATGAAACCCTTGAGTTTTGAAGAGTTTGAAAAATATGTAATGTCAAAATTTATTAAAAACAACAGATTTGATTTGGTAAACAAAAAAATATTAAAAAAAATTTACAGATACAGCAGAGGTAATTTCAGACTTTCTAAAAAATTCATATTTACCGCCCTTACTCTGCTGGATTATTCTTTAAAAAATTCGCTGAAATACAATAAAATAGATTCTTGTATTATAGAAATGACTGCAATAGAATTAGGACTTTTGAAATGACGTTTTTAGAGCTGGAAAAAGAGTGCCGTAAAAGAAGGTTTAAAAAAAGGGCGGTGTTTTTTTCACTGTTTTTTTCGGCGGCGGCCGCCGTATATTTTTTAACCGGCTTGAATTTAAAAACAACAGAAAATAAGCCGCTTTTGAAAAAGGAAGTTAAGAAAGTCAATTATTCAAAAATTTCAAAACCTGAAAAACCGGTAAATAAAAAACACGTTCAAAAGAAAACGGATGTGAAAAAAGATAGCCCCCCTAAATTGAAACTGTTTATAGATCTAAACATAACGGAAAATAGAGAAAAAAGAGCCGTAAAAAAAGAAAACAAGAAAATAAAAGAGAATAAAAAGACAGTTAAACCCGAAAATAAAAAAACGGAAAAATCCTTTAGTTTAACCGCTCGGACACTCCCTTCTTATAAAACCTGTATTTCACTTTCTGAAAAATTTTATAAAAAGGGCGATTACAAAAACGCTTTAAAATGGGCTAAAAATGCAAATGTACAGGACAATAAAAAAGCGGAGTCATGGATACTCAGCGCGAAATCGCTTTATAAACTCGGAAAAAAAGCCGAAGCTTTGAAAATTTTACAGATATATTATAATTATCACAAGGATGAAAAAGTTAAAAAACTTATGGGGGAAGTGGAAAATGAAACCGTTGAATAAAATTTTAACTTTAACATTGTTTGTTTCCGTCTCTTACGGAGGCATAGTTGAAGATTATCTCAATAAAAAATATAAAAAAATCTGTAATTTCAAAAATATCGAAAAATTTTCCCGTAACGAAAAAGCCCTGAGTATTGTAGGTGTTTCCTGTATAAAAGAAGACAGTATTTATCTGCTTCCTTATATTATAAACAAGCTGAAAAAAACCGAATACGGAAGAAAAAACTCCATATATTTTTTAACCGTTTATATGGAAAAAAAACTTTTATATTCATATCTGTTTGACAAAATTTCTTTAAAACCTTTTTCTTTTCCAATGACTGATTACATACTTTCTTTTGTTTTTGAATCGGTGAAAGCGGGCAATTATGAAACAGAGAACGGAATTATTGTCATTTTTGATAAAAAAAGGGATGTTACGTATCGTTTTTACAAAAAAGAAGATAAAATGTATATTGACGAATACAAAAATAAAAAACTGATAAAAAGGCGATGGTATAGATGATAAAGCAAAAAGTAAGGTTAGGGGATTTATTAATAAGCGAATATATCGTAACTGAGAACGAACTGTTAAAAGCTTTGGAAAAACAGAGGGAATACAAAGAGCAGGGAATACATAAAAAACTGGGGGAAATATTAATAGAACTCGGATATGCCACTGAAAAGCAGATTTTAGAAGCATTGTCAAAACAGCTCGGTTTTCCTTTTGTAGATCTGTACGGGGAAAAAATAGATTATAATTTACTTTCTTCTTTTCCTTTGAGTCTTATAGAAAAGCATTACGTAATACCGTTTAAAAAAGATGAAGAATATGTTTATGTGGCTACGGCGGATCCTCTTGATTATGACGCTTTAGAAATTATTGAAAAATTTTCTTCAAAACCTCTAAGAGTTTATATAGCTTTAAGTAAAGATATTCAAATTATTATGGAACGTTTAAAAATCACCATATCTACAAAGGAACTTATATATAAAGTAAAAAAAGAACTTAAAAGCGGCGGAACCGAAAACATAAGCGCCATTGACGAACTGCTTGATCTTATTTTGGAAAAAGCGATTAAAGACAGGGCGACTGACGTTCATATAGAGCCTTTAAGGTATAACTTCTCGGTAAGGGCCAGAACGGACGGTGTTTTGAAAGAACTTTTCTCTTTTGAAAAGGAGATTTATTTTCCTCTGGTTTCTAAAATAAAACTTTTGGCGAATATGGATATCAGTGAAAAAAGAAAACCCCAAGACGGGCGTTTTTCCAAAAACTACAAATCGAGCGTATATGATTTCAGGGTTTCTTCAACGCCTACAATGCACGGTGAAAGTGTTGTTTTGAGAATCCTGGATCAGGAAAAAATTTTTTTGCGTATGATTGAACTCGGAATGAGCGAATATAATCTGAAACGGTTTGAAAAACTTATCCATTCCCCTTACGGTATAGTGTTTGTAACGGGACCTACGGGAAGCGGTAAAACCACGACTCTTTATGCTGCGCTTAATGAAATTAAAGGAGTGGACAGAAAAATAATTACGGTTGAAGATCCTATAGAATATGAAATTCCGCTTATTCAGCAGATACCCGTAAATTCCAAAATAGGCCTGACGTTCGCAACGATTTTAAGAAGTATATTAAGACAGGATCCGGATATAATTATGATTGGCGAAGTAAGGGACAGGGAAACGCTTGAAGCCGCCGTACAGGCTTCTTTGACAGGTCATCTGGTACTTGCCACACTGCATACTAACGATGCGCCGAGCGCCGTTACAAGAATGATTCAGATGGGGGCTCAAAATTATATGGTTGCGGATTCTTTAATAGGCGTAGTGGCGCAGAGACTTGTGAGGAAAATATGTCCTTACTGTAAAACCTCTTGCAATCCCTCAAAAGAAGAATTGGAAATGATAAAACCGTTTTTGAAAGAAGATATAAATTTTTACAAAGGAGCGGGATGTAAAGAATGCGCTTTTACCGGCTATATCGGCCGTGAAATGATAAGCGAGGTTTTTGTGGTGAACGAAAAAATAGCCCATTTGATAGCAATAAGCAGGGATAAAACAGAAATTTTGGAAAAGGCGAAAGAAAACGGGTTTATAACAATGATTGAAGACGGTATAAACAAAATAAAAAAAGGTATAACTACACTTGAAGAAATTTTAAGGGTGGTCAAGGTAGATGTATTTTAAAATAGAATATTTCAAAAAGGAAAAAGTGCGGGAGGTGATAATTTCCGCCAGAACACCGAAAGAAGCAATCAAAAAATTCAGGGAGAGAAAATTAGGAATCATAAAAAGTATAGAAGAGTTTAAAAAGCCGTCTCTTATAGAAGAGATGGCCACAAAACTTGATCTTTCCAAAATAGACTTGGAAGAGTATATTTCCGTTTTAGAGCAGCTTTACGTTATGCTTGATGCCGGAATAGCGATAGATATGAGTGTTAATAACATAAAAGAGAGTATAAAAAACAAAAAACTTAAAAAAATTTTCGATTCGATAGAAAATGATATAAAAGCCGGACTTTCTCTTACCGCTTCATTTTCTAAATTCGAAGACGATTTGGGAAAACTAACGGTTTCGATGATAAAACTCGGTGAAGAAACGGGTGATCTGGCACAAGCGATAAAAGATTTGTCTATTATTACTCACGAAATTTTAGACAACAGAAAGAGATTAAAAAAAGCTACAAGATATCCTATGTTTATAATTTTTGCAATGAGTATAGCTTTTGTAATTGTTATTTTGTTTGTAATTCCCCCTTTTAAAGCTATTTTTTCTCAGTTGAAAACTCAACTTCCTCTTCCTACTAGGTTTTTACTTTGGATTGAGGCCGCTTTACAGAATTATGGTCTGTATATATTAATAGGAGCCGTTATTGTTTTCGGTATAATAAGTTATTTGTATAATACGAGTAATAAAGTCAGGCTGAATCTTGACAGACTGATTTTAAAGGTTTATATTGTAGGTCCCGTTATCAAACTTGCAATGATAGGAAGATTTACATATGTTTTACAAAGACTTATTGATTCGGGAATTCCTATCTTAGATGCCGTTGATATAGCCTTAAATATAGTGGATAATACCTATATAAGAAAAAAACTTGAAAATATAAAAAATTCCATAGTAAGCGGAGGAAGTATTACGCAAGGATTTAAGGAAAGCGAGATTTTTGAAAATATGGTTGTTCAAATGGTGGCGGCCGGGGAAGAGAGTGGATCGCTTGTACTTATGCTTCAAAAAGTGAGTAAATATTATTTAGAGAAATACAAATATATAGTAGATAATATAGCGGTATTGATAGAACCGATATTAATTGCTGCAATTGCGGGATTTGTACTTACGCTTGCACTCGGTATCTTCTTACCGATGTGGAATCTAACCGAAGCTATGCAATAGGAGATAATGTGGGAGTTGAAACCGGAAGTATAGTAACTGCCGTTATAAGTATGTTTATTTTAGGATTTGTTCTTTGGATTGTGCATAAAATTTCTAATGTTTAGTTTACAAATGCCGATTTTATGTTATAATAATGTAAAATTATTAAAAGGAGAGTAAAATGAAAAAAGCGTTTACGCTTATCGAATTGATTTTCGTGATTGTTATTATCGGTCTTTTAGCGGCAGTTGCGGTTCCTAAGTTTTTAAATCTTAAACAAAATGCGGAATCTAAAAGTGTGATTAAAACTACTATTGATGCGGCACAGCAGGCTGTAGAAGCGGCTGTAAATTCAAGGGATTTAGAAAATAATGCTTCATTTAAGTTAGGTGATATTGTAAAAATAAAAGGAAAAGGGTGGTCTTATAACGATGTTGGAAATGAAGGTAGATATACATATGCAGGTCCTAACGATACTAATCCGGTGGCTGAAATTAATTTCAGTTTAACAAACAGAGAAGTTAACTATTCAATTTATTGTAATCATTTCGGTGATACTGTAACGCAAGCTAAATGTGTGTCTGATCTAAATAACTCTAGTGAAGGTAACATAACATCCGTCAGATTAACATTTTAATGAAAAGAGGCTTTACCCTAATAGAACTTATTTTTGTGATAGTTATTATAGGGGTTTTGGCCTCTTTTGCCATTCCTAAGTTTACAAATCTTACGACTCACGCAAAATCCGCAGGTATAAAATCCCTTGTAACTTCCGTGCAGTCCGCGGTTGACAATATTCATGGCAAATGGATTGTAAACGACAATTATAGTTGGATTGGAGCGGATGGTGTTGATCATAGTGCCGATTTTAATTCTTCAAGCGGTTATCCCGCGAAACTTGACGGTGGAGCGGGGAGTGAAAATCTTTTTTCTTATGTTTTAAAAATACCGGTGCCGGATTGCGGAAGCAGACAGAGCGGATGCTGGAAAGAATATGAAGACAATAAATACGAATATTATTATTCCCCTACCAAAATCTTAAAAATCGAATACAACTCTTCAAACGGAACACTCGAATGTGTTGACGGAACGGACGTCAGCCGCAGCGAATGCGAAAAAATCATATATTAAATTTAGGCAGGTAAATTTTAAAACCTTTTTTGTTTTCGGAAATTTTAATTTTACCGTTGTGGGCGTTTATTATTTCAAGACTTAAGGCCAGTCCGAGCCCGTTGCCTTTGGTTTTGGTGGATTTAAAAGGTTCGAAAAGAATGTTTTTGTTTTCAAATTCTTTGCCGTTATCGTAAATGTTTATAATATGACAGTCGGCTGAATTTTCATATAAAACTTCTATTATCCCGTGTTCCGCTTCGCTTTCTTCAATTGCGTCTATGGCGTTGAAAACCATATTTTGCAAAACAAGTAAAAGCAGATCAAAGTCTGCCTTTATTTCAATGTCCGGTAAAAAAAACAGAAAATCTATCTCTTTTGAATAAGAATAATATTTAACCGAAATTTCAAGTTCTTCTTTTAAAAGACTTAATAAAAACCGTTTAATTTTAGGCTGAAGGCCTTTTGAAAAAAGAAGGGTGGATTTTATTATTCTTTCTATTCTGAAAACGGAGCTTTTCATTTCTTCTAACAGTTCGTCTTCGCCGCACCTTTTTTTAAGAAGGGAAATAAGTATGGAAACGGAACCTATGGGATTTCTTATTTCATGTGCGAGGTGTGCGGCCATCTGTCCCATGGCAATAAGCCTTTCGTTTCTTTTCTGTTCGGTTATGTCGGTTGCGCTTATTATCGTTTTGTTTTTTATTATGGACTTTTGAACGAGATAAACTCTGTTGTTTATTTCTATTTCCCCGCTGTTGGGGACGTGGGAAAAGTTTTTAGTATTGGAGTTTTGTATAATTATCTGATTGTTTTCGTCAATGACCCACAGAGCCTGGGGGAGAAATTCTATAACCCCGTTAAGAATGTTTTTAAGTTCTATAAATTCGTTTTCCACTTCGTATGTTTTTTGTATAAGTGTTTCGAGGTTTTTTAACAGTTCTTTTTGGTTTTGCGGAATTTCCATTTTTTACCTTTTTGGTATAATTTTTATTATTTTATCAAAGGACGGAGATGATTAAATACGAATATAACAATTTCTATGAAATTTTGGAAAACAACGCAAAAAAACATTCGAATAAAACCGCTTATTTTATTGACGACAGAAAAATCACATGGGGCAGGGTTAAGAAAAAGGTAGACACCTTTGCAAGGACCCTGGAATTTCTCGGAGTAAAAAAAGGTGATAAAATTCCCCTGTTTGTGGGAAATTCGATAGAATATATCGTAGCGCTTCTCGGCATTCAGAAACTCGGTGCGGTGGCGGTTCCGATAAACACCTTTTTAAAAGAAGAAGAGGTTGCTTATATTCTAAACGATGTGGAAGCTACGTTAATGATAGCGAGTTTTAAGCTTGCCGGTTCGATTAAAAACATAAGGGACAAAACGAATATAAAAAAAATAATATGGGAAGGGGATATAGACAAGATTGATGCTGATAATATCTCGTTTAGCGAAATACTTTCGAATTTTGAATCCCATGAAGTCAGCGAACTTCCGAAAATAGACGATTTGGCGGTAATTATATACACTTCCGGAACGACCGGCAAACCTAAAGGGGCTATGCTGAGTTATAAGAATTTCTTTTCCAATATTTACGGGGTGAACGAACTTATCAAGCTCAATCATAAAGACAGGTTTATAGCATATCTGCCCATGTTTCATTCGTTTACGCTTACAGTAAACATACTGCTTCCTATGTTTTATGCGGCTCCGGTGGTTATTATTAAATCAATTATGCCTTTTAGCAATATTATCAAACAGACCCTTTTAAAAAGAGTGACTATTTTTACGGGTGTACCCGATGTATATTCGGCCCTTAGCCGTGCCAAACTTCCCTTTTATTTTCACTGGTTTAACAGGGTTAGATTTTACATTTCCGGTGCTGCGGCACTTCCCGGAGAGGTTCTTGAGAAGTTTTCTAAAAAATTTAAAAAAGGAAAATTGCTCGAAGGGTACGGGCTTAGCGAAACGTCGCCCGTTGTGGCTGTAAACAGACCGGAACTTCAAAAGCCGTATTCCGTGGGACCGGCGATTCCGGGAGTGGAAGTTAAAATTGTGGATGACGATTTGATGGAGGTGCCCGTAGGAGAGCCGGGAGAGATTATCGTTAAAGGTGACAATGTAATGCAGGGATATTATAAAAGGGAGGACGCCACGGCCGAAACGATAATCAACGGATGGCTTTTAACAGGTGATATAGGAAAAATAGACGAAGACGGCTATATTTACATACTCGACAGAAAAAAAGATCTGATTATAAGCAAAGGCGTAAATATTTATCCGAGGGAAATTGAAGAAATTTGTTTAAAATACGAAGGGGTTAAAGAGTGTGCGGTTGTGGGTGTCAAAGACGAACAAAGCGGTGAAATACCGGTTGCTTTTATAGAGCTTGAAGAAGATAGGGACATTAAAGAGTTTGAACTGAAAAAGTTTTTAAAACAGCATCTTGCAAATTACAAAGTACCTAAATATGTCTATTTTGTGGAGGAACTTCCTAAAAATGCTACGGGAAAAGTGTTAAAAAGGGTGTTAAGGGAAAAAATCGACGAATATATGAGTAAAAAATAAAACGGTTTTTTTCCTTTTTTAAATTTTATGTTTTTGGGTCTGCTGTTGAATTGTGTATGAGGATTGGTGCAAATTTTTTTATTGATGTTAAAAAATTAAAAAAAAACTAAATGTGTTTAAATAGGCATACAATTATTAAAAAAAACAAAAGAGAGGGAATTAAAGGGTGATTGTATAATCCCAGATTCCGTGTTTATTACATCCTTCAACGGCAGTTAATGTTTTAACACCGTCAAGTTTTACTTTAAATGCGGCATAACCCATGGCTTTTCCCGGTTCGAATAAAACTCTCTCAACCAATTTTCCATCAGCTCTTAATTCAATAAAATCGATCCAGTGATCTTCGCTGCTTGGATGGATAATACCTTTTTGCCCAATAGTGATTTCAACTAATGTATAACCTTTTGTGTCTTTTGAACCGATTTTAATTTCAGGTGTGTGTTTCAGTTCACCTTTTGAAGGGTTTTCACTGATGTGATATCTGTTTCTGTTATAAATTTTTTCTCTGTATTTCCCGTAAGGGTTGCATACGTTGTTCTTTTCAACCGCCATTACCGGTGTAACGGCCGCCGCTGCCAATCCTAAAGCTCCAAGTTTAAGCGCTTTTCTTCTGTTCATTTTAATCCTTTAAGAGTATTTTTATCGTATTTTAACGGAAAAAAATTATTTAGTCAAATTATTTTGTAAAAAATAACTAAAACTATTAAATAAGAAACGATAAAATAAGGAATTGAATATTTATGAAAATCTATATATGCTTTTGGGTTTTTAAGAAACCTGAGGGCTATGATATTTGCCAAAGAACCTGTCAATAAGCCGTTTCCGGCTATATCCACCCCGTATGCGATTGCTATATAGTTATTTGAAAAGTTGCTTATAAAAATTGCTGCGGGAACGTTAGAGATAATTTGTGAAAGAATTATACTTATATTAAAAACATTGTAAAAATTCATTTCAACCGAGCCCATTATGCTTTTAATGGTTTCCATCCGGCTTAGCATTCCGAAATCTATAAACATTATTATAAAAGTAAAAATCAAAAAATAATCGAATTTCAAAAACACGTTTTTATAGCCGGTAAACAGATAATATAACACGATTATAAGCAGAGCGTATCTTACCAGTGAATATTCAAGTGAAACTATAAACAAAACAAAAAGAACAATTGAAGAAATAAAAAGAAATTTATCGGTTTTGTGTGTTTTGTTTATTTCTATTTCAAGGTTTTTTTTCGGAAAGAAAATAAAAATAAATATTATAAGTAATATAAGTGACGGTATGGTTACAATACCCATTTCTCGTATAAAATCAATAACACTTATATCCATCTGTCTGAACAGAAATATATTTTGCGGATTTCCGAACGGCGTAAGCTCGCTTCCGACATTAACGGCTATTGCTTCGAATATTACAAGTTTGGTCAAGTCGTTTTTAATCTGTGATGAAAATGCCAAAGTAAGCGGCACCATTACAAAAAGCGTAATGTCGTTTGTTAAAAACATAGATAAAAAGGCGCTTAATGTTACAAACGCAAATGCAAGAGCCCTTTCCGTTTTGAACCGTTTTACGCTGGACACAGCAAAAGCGTCGAAAAATCCGGAAAGTTTCAATGCGGTAGTAATCAGTAAAAGCGCACTTAACGCCCTTATGGTTCCCCAGTCGATAAATTCGTATATTTCTTTAAATTTGGGCTTAATATTGAAAAAAAGGAAAAAGAAAAGAGATAGAAAAATAAAAAACAGCCACTCTTTTTTTAAAAGTTTCATTTTCCGAGTATCACCACTTTTGAAACGTCAATATCACATTCATTCGGTATGTTTGACGGATCAAGCGCCAAAGCGTCGTTGTCCATTATTACTATTTCATTGTTTAATATGTGTTCCGCCACTTTTTTTGCACCGTTGAGTGAGTGCATATAGCAACTTCCGCACTGATAAACGTTTGCTTCCGGGATTGTGTCCGTATCAAGGATATTTTGCATAGATTTTTTCCATGCTTCAATTACTTCTTCATCTTTTGGTTCCCCTATTACGCTCATATAAAATCCTGTGCGGCATCCCATAGGTGAGATATCGATAATTTCGTAATTAGGTAAATTGTCCCTCATATATCCAGCAAAAAGATGTTCAAGTGTGTGCATAGCTTTTTCGTCTATTATTTCAACGTTCGGTTTGGCAAATCTTACGTCATATACGGTAATAATATCACCGCCCGGTGTTTTTACATGTTTTGCAATTCTGAGTCCGGGACTCGGCATTTTGACGTGATCTACTAAAAAACTGTCTAACATCGGCATAGTTACTCCTTAAGTTTTGTGTATCTGTTATTAGTATATTGGTGCATTAGTGATGGAAAATAGTTATTGATATTATGTATTTCAACACCCAAATGACCAATACACAAATAACAAATATACAAATTCATTTTTTTGTTTGCAATTATACATCATTTTTGATAAAATTCCGCTCTGTTCTCACCTCTTTATTCCTTGGTAGGGTTGCACTGAAAAGTGTTAAAGAAGAGGGAGGCTAAACCCGAACCAAAAAACAAATAATTCAAGGAGAAACAATGCCGTGTAATGTAACAATGAAAGACCTTTTAGAGTGTGGTGTTCACTTCGGTCATCAAAAGAGAAGATGGAATCCGAAAATGAAAAAATATATTTTCGGTGTAAGAAAAAACATTTATATTATCGACCTACAAAAAACACTAAGACATATCAAATATGCTTACAACGTAGTTAAAAACGCTGCTGAAGAAGGTAAAACCATTCTTTTCGTAGGTACTAAAAAACAGGCTGTTGACGCTATTAAAGAGCATGCCGAAAGATGTGGTATGCCATATGTTAACCACAGATGGCTTGGTGGTATGCTTACAAACTTTAAAACTATCCAAAAATCAATCAGAAAACTTGAAATCATTGAAAAAATGGAAGAAAGCGGACAAATCAACCTTCTGACTAAAAAAGAAAGATTAATCTTAGCCAGAAGAAAAGCTAAACTTGAGAAATTCATCGGCGGTATCAGACATATGAAAACTATCCCTGATATGCTTTTTATCGTTGATACCGTAAAAGAAAAAATTGCAGTCGGTGAAGCTAACAAACTTGGTCTTCCGATTGTAGCGCCTGTAGATACAAACTGCGACCCTGATTTAATCGATGTTCCGATTCCGGGTAACGACGATGCTATCAGAAGTGTAAACCTTTTCTGTAAAACAATTGCCGATGCTATTATCGAAGGAAAAGAATTGGCGGCTAAAGAGGAGGAAGGTGAAGTGGAACCTGTTTCTCAGGAAGAAATCGCCGAGGAAGTAAAAGAAATCAAAGAAGAAGCGGCAGCAGAAGAGAAAACTGAAGAAGAAATCAAAGTTGAAACTGAAGAAATTAAAGCTGAGGAGGTGTAATATGGCAAACATTACTGCTAGCATGGTAAAGGCGCTCAGAGAAAAAACAGGCGCCGGAATGATGGATTGTAAAAAAGCTTTTGTAGAAGCTGAAGGTAACGAAGAAAAAGCGGTTGAAATTTTAAGAAAAAAAGGTCTTGCAAAAGCAGCTAAAAAAGCTGACAGAAACGCTGCCGAAGGTAGAATCGAAATTTATATAACGGATGATTATAAAACGGGAAGTATCGCGGAAGTTAACTGCGAAACGGACTTCGTTGCCAAAACAGACGAATTTATCGAATTTGTTAGTGAAACTGTTAAAACTATCAACGTAAACGACATCACTGATACTGAAGCTCTAAATAAAGCTCCGTTTGGTGCTGGAACATTTGAAGAAGAGCTTAAAGTTAAAATCGCTAAAATCGGTGAAAATATTGTAGTTAGAAGAATAGGAACTATAAAAGCTCCTGAAAACGGAATCGTAAACGGATACATCCACGCAGGCGGAAAAGTAGGTGTATTGGTTGCCGCTGCATGTGACAGCGAAAAAACGTGCGAAGCAATTAAAGACACTTTAAGAGATATAGCAATGCACATTGCCGCAATGAAACCTCAGTACTTAAATCCTGAAGCGGTACCTGCGGACGTTATCGAAAAAGAAAAAGAAATCGCAAAAGCACAGCTTCTAAAAGAAGGCAAACCTGAGCAGGTAATTGAAAAAATTATCCCGGGCAAAATTAAAAGATTCTACAGTGACGTATGTGTTACTGAACAGGAATACGTAAAAGCCGAAAAAAAAGAAACTGTTGCCCAGGCTCTTAGCAAAGCCGCTAAAGCTGCCGGCGGAGAAGCCAAACTTGTTGACTTCATCAGATTCGAAGTCGGTGAAGGTTTAGTTAAAAACGCATGCAATATGGCGGACGAAGTAGCGGCGGCCCTTTCTTAATCCCCGCTTCTTTTTTTATTTTATGCAAAAGTGTCTGTCACCAGAGTGTGAAGTAATAAAGCTTAAATTCAAAGACTGTTAAATATAAATAAACATTATAAATATGGAAAACAAAGGATGTAAAGCTGTTACTATCAAATATTTAGTATCAGGTATTATATGAGTGGAAGTAGTTACTTTCTGTGTTAGCATATAACTATTGACCATTGAATAGTGCCAGACCCTAAACTTGTAAAAAGTTAATAGTACCCAAATTGCTAGTTAAAAAGTAAATTTTGTTTATCTTTATCCAGTTTCAAAAAACAGTCGAAACTATAAGTTAAAATAAAAAGCTTAAGTTTTGTTAAAAAATCACCAATAGAGGTTGCTTTAATAACTTTGCCGAATTTACCGGTAATAATTGAAAAAGCGGTTTCAATGCTTTTTCTTATTTTTCTTTTAATCAAATATTCATTATCTTTTTTCATATTTTTTCTAAATATTGGAGACAGTTTAATTCCAAATTTACTCA